>JAPOVO010000088.1 GCA_026708165.1 Chloroflexota bacterium
CAACAAGCTCAGCCATTGTATTTTCCTCGCCACCCGCAGCCTGCCTCGCATGTAGCCTTCGGCATCTTCCAGGCGAACCGCCTGCGCCGTGACGACCGGCGAGCCGGTCTGCCCACTATCGGCCGGACGGCCTATTTCGCCCGTCGCCCCGAAGTAGATTGCCGCCCCAAACACCACCATCGCCGCGATCCCATAAGCCCACATCCGCCGAATCTGACCTTCGAGCTTTTGAACTCGCAGATTCACAGACTCAAACTCTTGCGACGAATCAACCTCCGCCATCGTGCACATCTCCCGCTTTCCCAGTTAATGCTTGAATCCTAGCGGCTGATAGCGTCGAAGGACTGTAGGCAAGCACGCCTAACGCAACCGTCCATTCCTCAGTCGTGAGCCTCTGTCTTCGGAAGTCTCCTACGTAAACCTCAACTGTTACGGGTAACATTTCCCGATTACACTGAATTGGCACCCAAGGACAGTGACTCTCCAATTTGACTGCGCATGTCTAAGGACGACGGGGGCTTGGCCACGTTCGCAGATTCGTTGTTCACACAGGACTTCGATTACACTGTCCCGCCCGTCAAACTCGAAAAGCTCATAGCAGCCGCCAAACCTGGCGACCGCGTGCTTGATCTCGGCTGCGGCGCCGGCGTCCTGGGACGCGAACTCATGCACCGCCGTCTCGTCCGGTCCTATTTGGGCATCGACGTCGCGAGCCAGGCTCTAAATCGGGCGCGCGCCGCCGGTTTGACCGTCGTCCGAGGAGACGTATCGAAGCGTCTGCCGGTCGCTGCCGGTTCGGCCGACTTGATATACGCAACCGAAATAATCGAGCATCTGTTCGATACGGATCGCTTCGTCCAAGAGATCAGGCGAGTCCTCAAACCGAGTGGACGGATTGTATTCTCCACGCCAAACGTTGCATCGCTTGGACGCCGGATAACGCTCGCAGTGGGGCGGAACCCGTATCTCGACTTCGCCGCCGGCCCCCAAGACGTAGGGCACATCCGTTATTTCGTCGCCGCAAATCTCCGCGAACTCTGCGCTCGAAACGGGCTTCAAGTCACTGCGCTTGAATCCGACTACGTAAACTTCCACATCTCAGGTCGCTGGCGCAGCCGGCGTCTCGCACTGCTGTTTCCGACTCTGGGTGCGTCACTCATAGCTCATTGCAGAAACCGGTCTGACTAAAGCCGACTGCGGTTTTCTTACCCGCTAGTATCCTTTCAAGTCCATCAGTTCGCCGGAGTTAGCAAATGCCCAGCACTTACGACCTGATCTTCAAGAACGCAACCGTCATCGACGGCAGCGGCGGACCTAGAAGGCGCACCAGCGTGGCCGTATCCGGCAGCAGCATCGCCTCGATTGGCGAAATCCCCGACCAGGCCGCAGCCGAGGTCCTTGACATCGCTGGCAACGTGCTCGCCCCGGGATTCATTGACCCCCACGGCCACTCGGACCTGACGCTGCTCACAGAGCCTTCCGGCATCAGCAAGACGATGCAAGGCGTCACCACCGAAGTCTTTGGAAACTGCGGTCAGGCCGCCGCTCCGGTTACGGAGTTGAACCGCCAGGAGACGGGCCTCAAGCGAGTGTTGCTCAGCGGAGGCGACGATCTCGGCCTTACTTGGTCGTCGATGGGCGAATACACGGAGCGGCTCGGGGCTGAGGGTCTTGGCCTCAACGTCCTGCCGATCGCTGGACACAGCGAGATCAGGTCCGGCGCGATGGGTTACGAGGAACGTGCCCCGTCGCCCGACGAATTGGAGCGCATGCGCAACCTGTTGCGAGAAGCCCTTGACGCCGGCGCGTTGGGCATGTCCACCGGATTGATCTTCCCTCCAAGCGCCTACGCCGATACCGAAGAGATCATCGAACTGGCTAAGGTCCTGGCGGAACACGGCGCGATGTACTTCAGCCACATCCGGGGCGAGGACGAGCGCCTTCTAACCGCCATAAGAGAGGCAATCTCGATAGGCGAACGGTCCGGCGCACCAGTCCAGATTGCCCATTTCAAGGCGTTTCAGAGCCCCAATTGGGGATCGGTCCGCGATGGCCTGAGGCTCGTCGACGACGCCGTCGAGCGCGGCGTGAACGTCGCCGTGGACGTATACCCGTACGTCGCGGGCATGGGCACCCTCACGCAACCCGTCCCCGACTGGGCCCAAGAGGGCGGCAAGGAAGAGATGGTCAGGCGAATGAAAGATCCCGCAACGCGCCGCCGGATTGAATCCGAGCTAAGAGACGCACGCTGGGAGTGGGACCGCTCCATCATCGCCCGAATGGTCACTCGCGACGAAGGGGGCGAGTTCGGGATGTCGATCGCCGAGGTCGCCGCCGAACGTGGAGTCGAGCCGGAGGCCGCTGCGGTCGACCTGCTCATCCGCGAGGG
>JAPOVO010000256.1 GCA_026708165.1 Chloroflexota bacterium
AACGATACGGCGGCCGCGCCGATCTCGGGGCGCCTAGACGGGGTGAAACCTTCTAGCGGTCTCCGGTCATTACGATGCCCAATACCGTGGCTCCGGCATCCCTGAGCGAGTTGCGGGCGGCAATAGCATCGGCGCTCTTGCTCTTGCCATGCGTTCCCACCAGGACCGTCGCGTCCGTCAACGGAGCGACGGTTGGGGCTCCGCCCTCCGAAGCCGGGCTGTCGGCAACCACGACCACCCACTTCCCCGAATGCTTGAGATCGTCCAGTAGGCGCTCGAAAGCCAGTGAAGCCAGCAGGTCGGTTGAGAGGTTCTCGTTCGCTCCGGCGGCTAGAAGGCCGAGACCCGGCGTTACGGGCTGAATTGAGAGTTGTTCGGAATCAACGCCGTCGGTCAATGCCTCGGCGAGACCGGGGCCCTGGGCCTTGGCAAATGCGTGGTGCGCGCTTGGACGAGTGAACTGAGCGTCGATCAGAACCACGTCGTAGCCCGGAGCCGCGAGGCTGGCCGCCGTGCCCGCCGCGACGGCGGCGGCATCGTCGTGCTCCGAGACAGGGATCACGAGGATGCTCCTCGGTTCGGTTCTACCCAGCGACGCCAGTACGGCGCCCCGGATCTCGCGGAATCCCGCAACATTTTTGGGAGACTTTAGATACTCGGAAGTCGAGGCGGCGCTCAATTCAGGTCTCCCGCTTCTGCTTTCGGTATAGGCTCGTTGCGCGCGTAGGGCTGGCTGAGCCAGCCGAGCAGCGCCGCGATCATGGCGCTCAACGCCAGGCCAAGTACCGCTCCGATTGCAGCAGCGATTTCGGGACGCGGCTGCGAAGGCGCGGTGGGAGGGCGAGCCGGGTCCATTTGTTCGATATCCAGCGTCAACTCATTGGGGGCGTCGCTGAGCGATCTTACGCCCTCCTCGACCAGAACGCGGGCCAGTCCGTTCACGACCGACGCGGCCCGTTCCGCTTGTGAATCCTCGAACTCCAGCAACACCCGCATCTCCTTCGGGACCGCCCTGGCATGGGCGTTCTCCGAGATTTGCCGCAGCGATAGGCCGCCGGACTCGCCGGTATCGAGCTTTGCCGCGAACGACTCCGATTCGATCCACGCCGCGAGGTTCGCTCCTATCCGGTCGGCCGCCTCGGCTGCGTCCACGTCGGCGGCCCGGGGGCGAAGGGATACGGTGGTAGTGGCCACGTAGCGCGTCTCCTGCATAAGAGCGACTATAAGCGCAACGATGGCGCCGACGATTCCCGCCGCGATCACCGCTCCGATCGCCATCCCGTTGTCGTGAACTAGGGATTTCCAGCGAGGCGTTGGGCGGTCCATGTTTCGAGCGGCGCTCAATCCAGCCGCGCCAGCAGCTTCACGCCGAGCAGCTCCTCCACGTCTTCGGAATAGAGGCGTCCGCGGGCAACGTCCCACCAAATGACCAGCGCCGCCACGGCTATCACCGCGACCGCCAGCTTCAGGGCTATGTCGAACGCCGCCGCCAGCAATCCCGGCCGTTTGGCGCTGGCGGCGAGATCGATTATCGCGAGGTCCGCGACTTCATGAATCGTCGGATAGTACAGCTCGGCCTCATCCGTCAGCGCCGTGGCGGCCAGGTCGATCAATCGCGCCGCTTGCGAGCTATCCCGCCACCGAAGCACGAGCTTGAGACCGCGATGGCTTCGGTCCGACGTGAGCGCCTCGGCCAGCTCGTCGACCTCTATCAGCTCCCCGTGCCGTTCCTGATAGCGTTGCGCGACCAGACCGGCGAAGGCGTTCCCCTCGACGATGCGGCCAAGGTCATCAACGATGAAGTCGCTCGCCGAAGCCCGGCTGAACTCGACGTCGTACTGCCCCGACTGCGAGCCTGCGGGGATCTTTGCCGCGACCAGAACCTCGGCTCCGGCGACGTAGATTCCGGGTCCCCACACGTTCCACGCAATCGATCCCGCCAGCGCGGCGACTATCACAACCGCAACGAACGCCCGCGCGCGGAGCAGCATGTTGCCCAGCCGTCCGGCCTGCAATGCGCTAGCCCCCCGCCTTTGAAGCCATCGCGCCGACTGCGCTCCCGGACCGTACATGCTCGGAGCGGGCGGTCTCCACGAACCGGGTGAACCTGTCGGTAAAGACGGCTTCGCTAAACCGCTGCGCGTTCACTTTCATTTCTCTCGGAGAATAGCGGGAATCGTCGAACCGGCTCAGCACTCCCATAAGCGAGTCTACGGTGGGATTGCGGAAGAACTCGCCGGTCCGGCCTTCAACTACGGTCTCCAGCGCTCCGCCCGCGCCATAGGCTACTACGGGTCTGCCTGAGGCCTGCGCCTCGACGGGAACGATGCCGAAGTCCTCCTCCCCCGGAAAGATCAGAGCTTTGCATCTAGCAAGGTGATGTTTGAC
>JAPOVO010000220.1 GCA_026708165.1 Chloroflexota bacterium
CGACCATGCGGGCGCCGAGGTCGACGTGGACCTGATGCAGCGGCGTTTTTCGAAGGGCTGTCAACGCTGACTCCCCTACGGTTGAAGCCATTGGAACTCTCTTGATATTACTATTCGTGCGGTACGGGGACGCAAAGCGAACTGATGCTGATGGCGCGGATTACGATTTCAGGAGCAGGACCGGACGCGGGGCGACTTGCTTCGATAGCGTCCAAATCCCCAGATACGTTCACATGGCTGCCCCTCCAAGACGCCCACCAGCTTCCGGCGCCGACTGACGCCGCGCGGGTCGATCATTCCGTCAAGGCCGTTCTCGATCACGCAGAACGGTCGGCCGTCAGCTACGTCGGGCCGGGCGAGCCGCTGGGAGACGACCCGGTAACCGACGCCCTTGTTCGTAAATCCGCAGAGAGAGGGCTTGACGTAGAGCTGCTCGAAGCGCCGCCGCTATGGTGGGCGAATCGTCCCGCAGGCGAGGCTTACTCGGTCATTTCCGCCGACGACATCGATGACGCGGACATTTCGCATACATGCATCGTGACCGGCATCGTGGGCGCGACAAAGCTCCAGGAAGTCGCAAGCCGACTGCATGGACGATCGCAAAACCTGCGGCTCAGCGTTGTTCCGTGGAACTCGTCGCCGACCGCGGTCGCACCCGCAGCCGAGATCGATCTTTTGGCGCTTCCCACGCCTGTACATCCATGCGCCGTCGTCACGTCGCCTCTGGCGGCGATGGACGAGCCCGGCTCCATCAGATCGCTGCTGGAAATCGTGGCCCGGCTGCGCGCGCCGGACGGCTGCCCCTGGGACAGAGAACAGACGCACGAGTCGCTGCGCCGACACATGGTCGAGGAGGCGTATGAAGCCGTCGAGGCCATCGACGCTGGAGGCGGCCGCGAGCTGGCCGCCGAACTGGGCGACGTTCTGGTCCAGGTCGCGCTCCACTCACAGATCGCATCGGAGTCCGGGGAGTTCACGTTCGCGGACGTCGTTTCGTCGATATCGACCAAGCTGGTACGGCGTCATCCTCACGTGTTCGACAATCTCAAGCTGGAAGGCGCAGACGAAGTACTGTCCAACTGGGAACGCATCAAGGCGGGGGAGCGAGGACACGAAGACTTTCTCGACGGCGTCCCGAAGTCTCTGCCATCGCTGGCATACGCCAGGGAAGCATGGAGCAGGGCCGAGCGCCTGAACGCCGCAGTACTGGACAATGACTCTGCGCGGAAACCGCTGGACGCTTTTGAGGGATGGCTGGAGCAGGTCCCCGAATCCCAACGGGAGACCGCACTGGGACGGTTCATGCTCGCGCTGGTAAGAATCGCGTCCGGCGTCGATCTGGACCCGGAGCTTGCGCTGGCCGCCGAAAACCGCCGGTTTCGAGAGCGGGTGCGCCGCAGCGTAGCGAAGACGCGGGAGTGACCGAAGCTTGACCGAGAGTGGCACAGGGATTCTAGGAGTCGGCGGCGTGGCGGTCGGCCACTGGACAAACGCCCGAGCCGGGACGGGCTGCACCGTTGCCGTTTTCGAGCCGAGGGCAGTGTGCGGAGTGGACGTTCGCGGGGGCGCTCCGGGGACGCGCGAAACCGCGCTACTCGATCCCGTCTGCCAGGTCGACCGCGTCGACGCCATCGTGCTCACCGGAGGGAGCGCGCTGGGTCTTGCAAGCGCGTCCGGCGTCGCGTTGGCGCTTCGAGCCGAAGGCAAAGGCTATCAAACGGCGGCCGGTGTCGTTCCAATCGTTCCGGCCGCCGTGGTGTTCGATCTATCCGTGGGGGATGCCGATACCTGGCCGGACGACGAAGCCGGCAAATCCGCATATGACGCGGCCTCGAACCGCGAGATAGCGGAGGGTAACGTGGGCGCCGGAACCGGAGCGACGTCGGGCTCGGCCTCCGGGAGCAGATTGAAGACCGGCATCGGAACCATTCTCGTGGAAGACGACAATGTCCTGGTGGGCGCACTCGTCGTGCCGAATCCGCTCGGCAGCATAGTAGACTCCCGCGGCAATTCGGTGTCAGGCGACTCTGCACCGGCGATATCTTTGGGATCTGATCCCCGCGCCGGCAGCGTTGGCGAAAACACGGTCATCGGCGTTGTGGCGACGAACGCCCGGCTGGACAAGGTCGGAGCAACTAAAGTGGCCCAAATGGCCAACGACGGAATCGCACGAGCCGTAACTCCGGCTCATACCATGGCGGACGGCGACACGCTGTTTTGCGTCAGCGCGGGTTTCGAACTAGTCGAAGCAGACGTCAGCCGAGTCGGGCACATGGCGGCGGAGGCTGTCGCCGAAGCGATACGGCGCGGCGCTATCCTGGCGGAACCGGCCTACGGTCTGGAATCCGCCAGCAACGTGAGACAGGTTTGAACACACGCAAGGC
>JAPOVO010000406.1 GCA_026708165.1 Chloroflexota bacterium
GTCAGGATTGGTGATAAGACCTGTAACCGGCTACCTGAGGTAGGTGTGGTCACTCCGGTGGTCGAGGCGATAACGGACGGGTGGGTCGTAAGTAGACGAGCATCTCGGGGCAGTGATCGTGCCAGCCAGGCATAGAAGTCCCAGTTCCTTGCAAGTTCCTCGCCAAGTTGTGTTCGGTTCTGAGCGAGTTCACTTGAACGCATTACCGGATATCCGATCTCGACACCTTCCGAAGCGAGCTGTGCACCTGAGATCGCGCGTGGCAATGCAGTGGGCAGAATGGCAAAAAGGCCAATCCCCGCACCCAAGAGTGCCTGCGTCGGAGCTCTCAGACTTCCTACCAGGCGACCCGCGACTGACAGTCCAGCAAGCATTGCGACGGCCGTAGTAAGCCAGATACTGCGCTGGTCGTTGACGGCGAGCGCGGAGTGTAACGTTTGGGCTTCGACAAGCCCCAGGAAGGCTGCGGCGGAGAGATAGCCAAGTCCCCAGCTTCGCCACCTAAGTGCCGCGACAGCGGTGAGTACCATGAGTGGGATGACTCCGACTTGCAACAGCGCCGGTCCTGCGAACTCGAACGGAAGCAAGTCTGCCCTGCGCAAGTCCGGATCGATACGCACCATTCCCGTAGTGCCACCCCTTCCCAGGATCGCATCCGATATAGGGCCGCCGGCAAACACAATGAGCAATGCGCTAATGGAGAGCGCGGCGGCCAGCAAAAGCCGGTCATGCTTGTGTAAACGAACGAGGCGAAGAGCGCCTAACAGCGCCAAAGCAGCGGCGGCAAATATAAGCGCCGCCGATTCCGTTAGTGCGAGAACACCGCCCCCGACCGCGAGAACCAGCGCCTGGCGACCCTTTTTCGGTGATTCGAATGCAGCGGCGATGAGGATCACAACGGAAACGGCAAGCGCCCGCTGCGGCTGGTCAAGCCAGCTAAAGGCCAGCCGGGTGTCTGGATGGGCGTCTTGCGCGGGGGCCAGACCGGTCAGAAACGCAGCGAGGCCGCCAGCAGGATCAGGCTGATCAACATAGGGCGGAAGACCGATGACGAACCTTCCGGAAAACAACGCCACCGCGGCGCCGATCCCAGCGGCCAGCGGCAAAGGCGCGCCCATCTGGCGCGCGAATCCAGCGGCGGCGAGTATCAGCACGACGACCAGGAATGACATCAGTACGTAGAACGCCGTCCATACCGGCACGCCCGTGGTGCTGATGGTGGAGGCTGCCAGTAAGTCGGAGCCATAGTGATAGCCGATGCCCGCGTCGGGGCCGTAGGGCGTCGTAGGGGGGAACACCCCTCGGGCCATGCGAAGGGCGAGTGGGAAGTGCCAAGTCTCGTCGACAAACCACACTTGCGTGCGATTCGCAAGTGCGAAGACGAATAGACCGGCCGATGCAAACCCGAGCGAAGCCAGCGAAGCGCCCGATCGACGCGACATTTTCGCCAACATCCCGCCGCGCCAAGCAACGGCCGCGGCCACTACCGATGGGACGATCAATCCCACCCAAGCGGCGGCCGCGCCTGGCATTGCATACGCCAGAAGATTGGTGGTTGCGAGCACTATTGCGATTCCCATAACCGGTGCGTAGCAGGGCCATACCGTCCGCGCCCGGTTGCCGAAGGCCGCGCGGGCCAATGGCGCACCGATGGCTACCAGCCAGACACAAATGCCCGTCGCCGCTAGGACGTCTACCCAAGGCATGTCGGTCGGGGCCAGATTCATAGGGATGTCTTGATTTCGAAGCGCCCCGCCACTGCGTTAGCTCTCTATTTGCGTGGGACGGACTGGCCAGTCGGTAGTGCGTCTCGTCGCCCGGCAAGTGCGTGTAGCGGTCGGAATCAGATCTGGATTCCCTTGAAACGAGTCCTCAATGCGGGCCAGCCCAGATATTCGAAAGGGTTCGCAAGGTGACCCGCCTGGGAATCGAACCCAGAACACACGGATTAAGAATCCGTTGCTCTGCCAATTGAGCTAGCGGGCCGTTGGGATTTTAGCAACGGAGTGTCCCTTGCGGGTCGCATAGCTCTAGGGAAATTGCTCCGGACCTGACGTAACAAGCGCCATACGGCAATGGGTCACCAATCAGACGATGCAGCGGGACCGGTTATCGGAACTTCTGGGTCCTGCCGATTGGATTGGGAAGCGCGGTTTCTACGCGCCCAGCTTTATTGACGCGATCCTGGTAGCCAGATCGCCGTCGGACTCGGAATTGACCACCAGTTCCGTGAACTCTTCGGCCGTTAGGGTTAGCTCACCGAGCACCCGAAGGTCGATTGGTCACGGATAGATGTGGCGGCGGATTGAACCGTGGAAAGGGCGGCGGCCCTCTTGGGCCTTCGCGCTTTCCATCGGGAGGCTGCTC
>JAPOVO010000335.1 GCA_026708165.1 Chloroflexota bacterium
CTTTGCTATGTCTTGTCGCCATATGCAACGGAGTCCAGCCAAAGTCGTCCTCTCTCGCCTCGATGTCGGCTCCGTAGTCGAGCAGAAGCCTGACGACCGCCGGATCTTCGCCTTCTCTCACCGCCAAATGCAGAGCAGTCAAGCCATTGTCGACCTTCGCTTCGATGTCGGCGCCACGGTCAAGTAGTGCCGTGACGGCCGCCGGCTCTCCGCCAAGCACCGCCTGGTGCAAATGGGGCCAGACTTTGTCGGTCATCGCTTGGATATCAACTCCGGCGTCCAGGTGCTTCGCGACGAAAGATGGTTTTCAGTTGAGTGCCGCTGCCCAATTCAGAGGGCCACAGTCGAGAGTGCCATTGGCGCCAGTATTCGCACCACAGTCTAGCTCGCAGCGAACGTCGTCGACACCAGGGCCGCCGAGTCGGGGCCGAATCTGTGCGTCAGCGGCAGTTCCGGCTCGACCCTCCCGAGGTGGCCAGGATGAAGTAGACCTTGCTGTCGGCGCGGACGCGTGTGCTCAGTCGTCCGCGCTCCAGCGTGTCGCCGTCGATCGACAGGGCGAGGCCGGGGCGCAGGCGGCCGTCATTGACGAGCCGCGCCTTGACTCCCGGATGCGACTCGTCGATGGCATCGATCAGATCGCCGACCGTTTCGCCTGCGACCGAAACAACCCGCTCGCCGCTAGTCAACCTGCGCAGCGCGGCGGGTATGTATACGTCGGCCATTACACGTCGGCTACGACGCGGCGTTTTCGGATATGGCCTTCTGGACCCTGGGCGGAGACATTGGCAGGTCGCGCATCCGAACTCCAACGGCGTCGTGGATAGCGTTGGCTATCGCTGCCGGCGGGGGCGCTATGGATACTTCGCCGACGCCGCGCACGCCGTAGGGATGTCCGGGATTGGGCACCTCGGTGATGATCGTGTCGATCATGGGGAGGTCGAGCGAAGTCGGCATCCTATAGTCGAGCAGGCTTGCGTTGCGGAGCCGCCCTTCGGAGTCGTAGAAGTACTCCTCGTTCAGCGCCCAGCCGATTCCCTGCACGATCCCGCCTTGTAGCTGTCCCTCGACGTACGGCGGGTAGATGGCGATGCCCGCGTCCTGCGTACCGGTGTAACGGAGCACCTGCACCTTGCCGGTCTCAGTGTCCACTTCCACATCAGCGGCCTGCACGCTGAACGAATTGCCGGCGCGCGACGGCGAGACCGTGGCCGTTCCGAGGATCCCATACTCCTCTTTTTCCAGCATTGCGGCGGCTTCCTTGAAGGTGGCCGTCTGTCCGTTGGTCGAAAACACGGCGTCGTCGTATTCGACTTCGCCCGGATCCACTTCCCATATGTCGGCCATACCGTCGGTCATCTGTCGGACGATGTCGCGCGCCGCCTCGTAGGCGGCATAGCCGGTCGCGTAAGTGACGCGGCTTCCGCCGGTCACGCCTGTGAAGTTGATCGAATCGGTGTCCGGGACTATCGGGTTGATGTCTTCGATCGGTATTCCCAGCACCTCGGCCATCTGCATCGCGACCGACGTGCGAGTTCCGCCTATATCCACCGAGCCTTCGAGCAATGTCACGGTGCCATCCGGGTTGACCCGGCCTTGTGCGCTCGATTGGCCACCGCCGTTCATCCAGTAGCCAGAGGCGAGTCCCCGACCGCGCTTCAGGTGCGGTTCGTCGGGTTGTTCCAGCGGGGTTTGCCAGTGGTCGGAGTTCTTAATGTTCTCCAGGCACTCAATATTGCCGATCCGCAGGAATGGCGGTCCGTAGACCCTCAGATCGCCTTCCCTGGAGGCATTGAGCAGCCGGAACTCCATCGGGTCTATATCGAGCTTCTCGCAGAGTTCGTCGACGGCCGTCTCGACCGCGAACTCCGACATCGTCGCGCCGGGTGCGCGGTAGGCGTGGGAATGCGGCTTATTGACGAGGACCTCGTAGCCGTCGATGCGGAAGTTCTTGAGGCTGTAAGGCCCGAGCGCGGTCATAACGCCTGCGCCCAGCGGCGATCCGGGGACGCCGCCAGCCTCGAAGTAGAGCGTGACGTGCACGGCGGTGATCTTTCCGTCGTTGCGAGCTCCGATCCTGACATTCTCCCAAGTGCCCGGAGTGGGGCCGGTACCCTTGAGCACCTCGGCGCGGTCCATCGTCATCTTGACCGGGCGGCCTGTCTTTTGTGACAGGAGCGCGGCCAGAATCTCGAGGTAGACCGTCGTCTTGCCCCCGAATCCTCCGCCGATTTCCATCGGCGTGACCTTAATCTTTGACACAGGGATATGCAGCAGGTCGGAAAGCTCCTGGCGAATGCCGCACTGCCCCTGCGAGCGGCACCAGACTTCGAGGGCTCCATCTTCATGCCAGCGCCCGGTGGG
>JAPOVO010000059.1 GCA_026708165.1 Chloroflexota bacterium
CGATGCTAATGACTATTACGATCACGTATCTCCTGTTTCCCAACAGCCTTGAGCTGGCGAAAGTGATGCTATCGCTCTTTTGGGGAATAGCTATCGTGCTTGTATTCGCCGGGCGTACGCTGCTTGCGCGATTAGTGAGAATCCTGGCGAGCTACGGCGCCGGTTCGGAGCGCGTCTTGATTTTGGGAGCCGGTCCGGAAGCGCGTCAGGTTTTCGACATTCTTGTCAAATACCCCGGACCGAGATACACGGTAGTCGGACATCTCGCCGCCCGCGACGATATCGATTCGGAGGCGACCGACGCCCCTATTCTCGGGCGTCTCTCATTACTGCCGGGAGTCATTACGGAGCACGAGATCGACAAGGTGATCGTGGCGATTCCGTCGCTCGATAGAGAGCGAATGCTTGAGATCGCGAACGTCTGCGATTCGGCGAGGGTGGGCGTTTGGATGCTTCCTGATCACTTTCAACTGATGATGTCGCCCGTGGACGAAAACGAGCTGTCCGGTCTGCCATTGATGGCGATTAACGAGGTGCGGCTTAAAGGAGTAAGCCGGCTCATCAAGCGGATTGTGGATGTCGCGTTGGCGTCGATATTGCTCGTGTTGTTGTCCGGGCCGATGCTCGTAGTCGCTCTGGTTATATGGGTCTTCGATCGCGGCAGCATCTTTTACGTGCAAGAGCGCACGGGACACGACGGCCGTCAGTTTCCCCTGATCAAATTTAAGACAATGGTCGATGGCGCCGATCAGCAGAAACGGGATTGGACCGTGCCGAACGATCCAAGAGTTACCAAGATGGGCAGGCTATTGAGGCGTTTTTCGATAGACGAGCTTCCGCAACTCATCAACGTGCTGCTCGGCCAGCTCGCCTTGGTAGGACCGCGCCCGGAGTTGCCCCGATACGTGCGGGAGTTCGCGAAACTCTATCCTCGATACACGCAACGCCACCGAGAGAAATCCGGCATGACCGGCTGGGCGCAGGTCAACGGGCTGCGAGGCGACGTCTCGATCGCCGAACGCACGCTCTACGATCTCTACTACGTGGAGAACTGGTCCTTGGGGCTGGACTTTCGCATACTTCTGCGCACTGTGGTGGAGGTGGTGCGCGGGCGTGCGTACTAACCTGACCTTCAGACAAACACCGGGGACGTTGAGGAATCGAATAGCGCGCGGTGTCTATCCGGGACGCGGGACCTTCTTGATGCCGTTGCTCGTTCTGGTGTTGCTGCTGCCCACCTTTTGGGCGTGTGATCTGATATCCGAACTGCCGGTCGCGGAGACGCCCTCCGAGGTGACGTCCAGTCCTACACCAGAGACGTTGACGAACAACTGGGTCAGACTCGATCCCGCGTCTTTCTTTCCGCCGGTGGCGTTCAACTCCGTAATAGTCAGTCTCGCCGGTGGCGAAGCGGCTGGGGACGGATCGCCCCTTGACGGCTCAGGTTTCGCCACTCCGGGCGGCATTGCCGTTCAAGCCGAAGGACCGGTTTACGTCAGTGACATGACGCAGGGAACCATCCAAGGCATCGATCCCGCCGACTGGCTACTTCAGGAATCCAGAGCGGCCTCCGGCACCAAGGCTTCGAACATTGAAGGGGATCTCATCGCGCCGTCGAGGCTGATTGTCGACGGAAGAGGTCGCCTGATCATTGCGACCCTTGACCGTATTGAATTAATTCAGCCAGGCCAGCCCGCGATCGTAATTGCCGGAAACGGAAAAGCCGGTTTCGCTGGGGATGGCGGAACCGCTGTAAACGCGCAATTCAACGGCAATTCCGGAATGGCAATCGATGCGGAAGGAAATCTCCTGATAGCCGATCGGGGCAATGGACGCCTAAGGCGAATAGATGCTTCGGGGATGATTTCCACTATCGCCGGCACCGGAGGAAGCCAATCCTCAGGAGACGGTGGACCCGCGGTCGAGGCCTCGCTGGATAAGCCGGTTGACGTTGCCGTCGGTCCGGACGGCTCCGTCTTTGTGGCGGAGCTAGGCGGACACCGGATCAGGCGAATCGGGCGCGACGGCATCATCAGCACTTACACGGGTACTGGAGTCGCGGGATTTGCCGGCGATGGAGGCCGCGCCGTGGAAGCGTCGCTGAATTCCCCGCGAGCGATCGACGTCGATTCCGAGGGCAACCTGTATATCGCCGACTGGCGAAACAGCGTGCTGCGCCGGGTGGGTGTGGACGGATCTATTCGTACTGTTGCCGGTCTTGCGTCCGAAGGCGCGTTGCGAGAGGGCCGTCCCGCGTTCGCGGTTGCTCTACCGCCACCGTTGGATTTGGCTCTCGGTCCTGAAGGGACACTCTATCTATTGCTCCAGGGCACGAGGACAGTCCATCTGCTCAGGCCG
>JAPOVO010000317.1 GCA_026708165.1 Chloroflexota bacterium
CCCCTCTCCCTTGATGGGAGAGGGTTAGGGTGAGGGTGGATGCTCCCTCTCCAACTCCGTCAGAACTGCTTGCTGTACCGCAGCGGTCTCTCCCAGCACCTCATTGTTCCAAAACCTGATAACTCGAAACCCCTCGCTCGCGAGCCACTTGGTGCGCTTGTCATCGTGGTCCGCCTGCTGTTGGTGATGTCCACCGTCAACCTCCACGATCAGTTGCTTGTCAAAACAAACGAAGTCGACGATGTACCGGCCGATCGGAACTTGCCTGCGGAACTTCCAGCCCGCCAATTGACGATTGCACAGGAGCCTCCATAAGACTCGTTCGGCATCGGTCGATTCTCTTCGGAGGTACCGTGCTCTGGGGGTGAGGTTCATTTTCCCCTCATCCTAACCTTCTCCCACAAGGGGAGAAGGGACAGAGCTGGCGGAAATAGGGGCGGTTTGCGGACCGCCCCTTTTTTTGTTTCGCGAGCGCCAGGGGGACGCGGTGTTCGGGATGCCGGGCTGGGCCGTTGGGCGTGTAGGATGGTCGAGGTTGAGCGGTAACGAGACCTGTAGGAAGACACGCATTGAGAATCAGCGGACTGAGACGGCTGGCGGTGGTGGCCGCGCTGGCGGCGGGGGTGGTGCTTGCGCTGTCGGTGATGCCGGCGTGCTCGCTGTTTTGTACAACAGAGCAGGATGATTATCTCGGTCAAGTGGAGGACTGGGCGGATAGCACGACGGGGGCATTGACCGACTTGCAGGCGATCTTGTATGAGGTCGACCGCCAACAGGGAACTTCGTTGGACGATGGATGGCGGCGGCGGCTGAAGCGGGTCATGGACGAGTTGATCGCTGCTGACGAGGAGATGATGAACGTTGAAGTTCCCGCAGGGGCGGAGGAGGCGCACCGCGTCCTGGTTCGACTTGGACGGACACATATCGAGGCGCTTGAACTGCTCTGGCAAGGCGTGCGGGACGAAGACACGGAAGCGCTTCTGAGAGCGTACGAGCGTCAGCTAGAGGCGACTCGCCTGGTAAACGAGCTTCTTGAAGCAGCGGAGCGCATCTGCTTATAAGGGGTTGCGCGGTTGCGTCTTAGCCCTGGAACATCCTTTGAACGCCGTCCTGTTGTTCCGGCGAATTCGACGAGACCGGACAGCCGGCGCTAGATTCCTCACTTCCCTCGGACTGACAGTCATCGCGGCGTGAAAAAATGCCGCACCTTTTGCTCTACGAACACTAGACGAACGCGACTTCGGCTGTTGGACTGGATATACGTGGGTGAAATGGAACGGCACCCGCGACGGATAAGTCAAGCGTTTCAGGGAGAACGAGTCGAATGCAGTCCGTAGACGTAAAAGAGCTGATGCTAGTTGTCAAGGCCAGGAACGAAGCCGCGGAGGTGCTCGAGGAGGTTCAGAAGCAGTTGTTGCTTATTGTCGATGCCGCGAAGGAGGCCAACCTCGCGATCTCCGAGATTTGCGCAGCGGGCGGCGGCACGAGCGGCTCAGACAACGGTCAAGGTGGGTTTTTAGATTGGCTTAAGGACAACGCCGTGGACCTTCTGGGCCTCTTGTTAGATCTAGTACCGTATTTGAGAAAACTGCCAGATGCGTACAAGAAGCTGCGGGATTTCCGTGGACTGGAGGTTCTCCGAGGGCTCCGAGGGCTCCGGCCGATAATAGGCATTCTGGGGAGACTGGGACCTGCCCTGGCGCTGCTGTTGCCTTTGGGAGGCGTGTTGGCGGGAGTCAGCGGCTTTGGCTGGATCGCCATTGCCGCTTTGATCGCGCTGGCGGCCGCCGCCGCTCTGGTATGGCTCAACTGGGACACGATAGTGGAGTCCGGGCAGGCCATGCTGGACTGGTTTCAGCAAGATATGGTGCCGTTCTTCCAGGGTCTGCCCGAGCTGCTCGGCGGTATCTTCCAGAATGTCGCCGTCGCCGTGACCGGCGCTCTGAACGACGTGATCACCGTGGTAGAGGGAATGGCGAACGGCGTGATCGAGGCGATCAACGGGATTATCACGGCCTGGAACAGCCTAGAATTTTCGATCGACGGTGGCTCTTTCCTCGGCGAGGATATTCCCAGTCTGACGCTCGGCACGCCTGACTTGGATCTGATCAGGAAGATCTCAATACAGCGAATCCCCATCCCTGTCGTTAGCGACACAGTCGCCGGCGTGGATATCGGTATCCCCGCAATGGCGAGCGGCGGGATCATCCGGCGGCCGACGCTGGCGCTGGTGGGCGAGGCGGGGCCGGAGGCCGTGGTACCGCTGGGCCGGCGGGGGGCGGGAATCGCGCCTCCGATCAACGTGACGATAGTTAATCGCGGGACGCTAGTGCACGACCGCCAGTTCGTGGATCTGG
>JAPOVO010000199.1 GCA_026708165.1 Chloroflexota bacterium
GAGTCAGCCACAGCGGGTACGTAAATGCCAGAGCGGCGGCGACGTAAAGCAGCGCGGCCACCGCGTGCTGCCACCGGCGGCCTTCCGACCACCAGGCCGCAGCCGCGGCCAGCCGCCGCGTCACCAAGACAAGCGGTGGTCCCGCCGAAACTTCCACCGAGCGCGCACCCATCCTGTCCACCCGACCTACCACTTACACTCGCCCGAGGCTAACGGGGACGACGCGCCGGTCGATCAGCGGGCAGGGAACGACCCTTACCGGATCTTGGCGTTGGAACGCAGCGCGTTTGCGGAGGCGGGAAGGCAGTCCTCACTCGCCCGGCTCGTCGCGCCATATAGGTTGCAACGCATACCAGCTCCGATAGCCCCGCCGAATTAGCAGAGTAAGCTGGTCCGCCATCCGCTGGACGCCCTTCGCGACGTCGGAAGGACCGCGGCCCAGATCGGAGAGATCGACCGCGGGCCAGAACTCGACCGTCAAATTTCCGTTTCCATCCCGCTCGATGCACGTCGGAATGAATGGTGCCCCTGTGCGAATCGCCAGCGAAACCGGCCCCGCCGGAAGCACCGCAGCGCGCCCGCACAGATCGACTTCGACGCCTTGACCGACGACGAGCCGGTCCGCAACGAGCCCGACCACCTCGCCCTTACGCAATGCGCGCAGTAATTCGCGGGCGGCTCCCCGGCCTTCATGCAGCCTTATGCCGCCCGTGCGCCGCATCCGGTTCATCAGCATCCCGAGCCAGAGAGGCTCGACTTGCTCTCCCACGCTGTGGAATCCACCATAACGCCGCGAGCACTCCGATCCGCCCAGGTCCCAGTTCCCCATGTGAATTGAGAACAGTACGACGCCGCCGCCTTTGGAAAGCGCGGCCTCCAGCGGCCCCGTGTCCGGCTTGACGCGAGCATGACGCCCCCAAATGTCAGGCCATGCCAGCGTGAAGAACTCGACCATGTAGCGGGCGTAGGACGCGTAAACGTCAGCCGCGGCCGCGTCAACCGCTTCCTCTGTCGCCTGTGTTCCCATGCCGATGCGTAAATTGGCGCGAAGCTGCCTCTGGCGTCGACCGCCCAAACCATATAGCCGGCGACCAACCCATTCGGCGGCGCCGTCGACCCAGGCGGCGGGCACCCATGACAACACCAGCGTGAATGCCAGCAACAGCCGGTAGAGAATCTGGTGCGCCAACTTGGGCATCGATCCGAAACCGTTCCTTCAGAAAGTCAAATTCGCATCGGGCCTGCGCCGCCGGCGGAGCGCTGCTGGCTCAAGGCTGTGCACGATCACGCCGCCCCAGGTTCCGGGATAACGCCCCTAGGAATCAGCGAGCTGAAAACTGTAAAGCGACGCGTTCTTAAGGTAAAACCTGAGCTTCACCGAGCCCGGGATCAGGTTGACCGCCTCTCGCCTGGCCCAACGCACCTGATGACGAACGCTGTCGCCGGTGAACGTCTCGCAATTCTCCCTAGAGTAGTCGCCCCAAACGTTGTTCCAGCTGTCCATCACCTCCACCTCGATGTAGCCGTTAGGCTCGCAGACTCCATTGATGTAAAGGTTCGCCCCGGTCGAAAACAGCGGCTTGGTTTCGACCCAGCCTTCCCGCACTGTTGCGTCCAGCGAAACGTAACCGTCGAGCCGCAGCGTCGCGAGACACAGGTGGTGACCGTCCCGACCAAGCGTGGGGTCTTTGGCCTCGGGCACGTCCAGGCCCTCCTTTGCCCCGACGATCCACCAGTCGTGGTGAACGTTCATCCCGCCGTAGTAAAAGCGAATCTCGTCGCCGACGACCACCGGCCGGGTAGGCATCTCGACGTCGAACTCGTCATAGCTGCCGGGCGGGCCGCGCTCTATGAGTGGCCTGTGGTCCAGCATTTGGTTCCAGTTCACTCCGTCGCGGCTGTGGTGCAAGTACATGTCCACGGTGTTGTCCACCTGATGCAGCACGTTGAGCAGTCCAAGGTGCATGTCTCCGGCCCGCCAGGGAACGAATCCATAGTAGCCGTCGTCCAGATTCGCCTCTTCGCCCGGGTCCCATAGAAGTTCCGGTTTGGCCCAGTTCACCATGTCCGTGCTTTCGGTCCTGTAGATTCGGCGCCTGACGCCCCAAACCCCCTCCGGTTTGCCGGGCACCACCGGGCAAAACCAGTTGTCCATCTCTGGATGACGCGATCCGCCCGACGAGCCTCCATACCTGCCCCACAAAACGTATTTCTCGTCGATTGCGTCCCAGGTGAGGATCTGGACGTCGCTGATCCAGTCCGGAATGATCGGATTGTCCTCGAACGGCGTCCAGTCGACACCGTCCGGCGAAAGAGCCATGCGCAGTCCCCCGCCGGCCTGGCCGCCGTAGGCCAGCTTGGCGTTCTTCACGCTCGGATCGTGGAACAGATAGAGCATCTTGTAGCGCCTGGACGCGTCGGACTCGTGCTCATCCAGCAATACCGTCGGGCAGATGACCTCCGCGTACGGCGGATGTCCGAATACGGTGTTCGTATCTTGGCCGTCGACGCTATGTTTGCCGAGGAGCGGCTTGGTCCAGTTGAGACCGTCCTCCGAATAGGCGTAGTAGATTCGCCCGCGCAGCGTCTGCTCGCTGAAGTTGTATTTGTCGATGGTCCCGTATTCATAGAAGTCCTGGTACCAAGACTTGAACAGCCCGTCCGCCTCGTCATACGCGACGCTGAAACAACTCGTCCTGAAGTAGGTGTTCCCTTCCCAGGGCTTGTCGCGGCGAATCAGCGGATTGTCCGGGTGCTTTTTCGGCGCGTGCTGGCGCCTGGTTACGTTCTTGACGACAGCGATAACGTCGTTGTCGAAGAAAAGCTGGGCTGTATCGCCCACGTTCTTGTAGATCTTGTCCTCTGAATAAGCTACGTACACTCCAGCTCCTCCAAACGTCCTATGCGTCGGACACCAACTCGGCCCCGGTCTTCAGTCCGCCGTTCAATTCAGCCGCTCTGTTCCTTTCGCCTGGCTATGGCCCTGGGCGTGTCTCCCAGCAGCACCTCGTGAGGGATGATTCGCCGCGAGCGGTCGGCAAGCGGTAGCTCGACCCGGCGTCCGCCCAGCTCGTGCGAGCTCCGCGTCGCCATGGCCAGTTCGAGCGCCGCAAGCGCGTCGTCGCCGCTGCACTTCGGCGCGTTACCCGACTCGATGCAATCGATGAGGTCATACACGGCGTTGACGCCGGGGCTGCGCTGACGCAACGGCGGCGGAAAAACGCGCCTCGCCGGAGCTCGCCCACGCATACCGTCCGGCGGATCGCCAAATACCCAGTGCTCAACGGAACGCCCATCCTCGATGAACCGGATCATTCCCTCGGTGCCAGTAACGTCGAAGGCCCACTCGTTAGGTCCGTTGAAATAGGTCCTGAAATAACCCCTGGCGCCGTTGGCAAATCCCACGTACCCCGCGCCCCTGAACTCATTATCGGGATCAGACGGGTCCAGCTCCGCTTCCCCCATTACCCACTCCACGCGCGATCCGGCCAGCATCATCATCGTCGTCAGCAAATGGCTGCCGTTGTGCGAAATGCCGCAATTTCCCAGCGCCTGAACATGCAGAAGGTCGCCGATAAGCCCATCTTCGATCATGGCGACCGCCTGGAGATAACTATCCCTCCAGCGGCGGCCGCAGTTCACGGCCAAAACGATACCAGCCTCCCGGCAGGCGGCGAGCATCCGGTCCGCCTCTTCCAGAGAGATCGCCAGCGGTTTCTCGGCCCATATCGCCTTGACCCCATAACCGCCCGTCGCTATCTCGACCACGACCTCCGCCCTTGGCTTCGTGGACGTGCAAACGCTTACGATGTCGGGCTTCGTCTCGCGCAGCATCGCCTTGTAATCGTCGTATTTGGCTTCGATACCCCACTTGCGTTCGACGGCTTCGCGCTGCTCGGCCCAGGGGTCGGCCATGCCCACGATTTCAATTTCCGGAACCTCCACGTAGCAGCCGATATGCGAAAACGGCAGCGGGTGGCCGTCGTACTTCTCGATCTCGTCGTCGATCGTGCTGGCGATTCGCCCCAGGCCGATCACCGCGGCCGTGTATTCGCTCAATTGACTTCCCCCTGCGTCAACTCAACCTGTTCGCACACCGGTGGAAAGCTCAGCCGGTAGCAATCGATCCAGCCTGTCCAGCGAGCGCTTCATGTGATTCCTGACCTGCCACAGGCCCACAAGGCGTATCAGGATTCCCTTCGAGAAACTGGCCGGGCGCTGGCGCGATTCCATCGTGACCCGCGTTCCGCCCTGTTCCTCTTGGAGTCGGATACAAAAGACAACTTCCTCCGCAAACTTCGGGGCCGGCCTGCCGTCGAGACGTTCCTCGAGGTGTCTCCAGCCGATGGCGCCCCCCGGTTCATAAAGCGTCACCTCCTGATCGACTTCAGCCGCCTTCCCGCTCCACCTGCCGTGCGTGCGCTGCCGACGGCCCAACCCGGAGCCTTCGATAAGCTCCGCCCGGTCGGCAAAAGCGAACCACTCGCTCATGCGTTCAACGTCGTCGATCACCGCCCATACTTGGTCCGGCGAGCCGCTGAGGAGCCGGTCCATCACGACCGTAATCATAGTGCCGTCTCCCGCAAATCACCGATGTCGCCACATTCTTGCACCGCGCCCAAATTCATGCGGATACCAAACTTATGAGCAAGATGTCTGTCACAACTGGGTTATGATTCGAAGCAATAAATAGAGACCGTAGAACCGGCCCACCCTTGGAGCACGCCGATGGCCGTTGAAGCGGTCGGCATGACCGACCAACAAATCGAGCATTTCTACTCCGAAGGCTATGTAGTCGTCCCCGACGTCTTCGACCCCGAACGCGACTTCGATCCGCTGATCGCCGACTACAGCGAACTATTGGACGAGTTCGCGGGCGAGATGCTGGATAGCGGCGAGATAACCCACTACGACGACGCCGGCTCGTTTCAGGAAAGGCTTCTGGAGATCATCCGGCAGACCGGTCAGCTATACATCCAGCGGTTCGACATCTCTCTCCCCCAGAAAAACATCGAGCACGACACTCCCATGTATCTCGGAAAGGCGGCGTTTGATCTCATCCGCAATCGCGCGCTTCTGGACGTCGTCGAGTCGTTGATCGGACCCGAGATTTATTCCAACCCGATTCAGCACATCCGGCTCAAGGCCCCTCAGGGGGCGCTAGACCCCGGTCTGCGGTTCAAAGGAACCGTCCAGCTGGGCGAAAACGTCGCCACCGTCACGCCGTGGCATCAGGACAGCGGCGTCGCCACGGAAAACGCCGACGACACCGAAGTCATTTCGGTTTGGGTGCCGCTAGTGGACGTAGACGAATACAGCGGCTGTCTGGCAATGATCCCCCGGAGCAATCACGAGGGACTCGCGCTTCACTGTCCAAGACCGGCCGCGCTGACGATTCCTGACAACCTATTGCCGAGCCGCATGAAGCCGGTACCGATGAAAGCCGGCTCTGTCCTGTTGTTCACGAGGTACACGATCCATCGCGCGATGCCCAACCTCAGCGACCACGTGCGGTTCAGCTTCGACCTGCGCTATCAGCGCCCCGGGCTTCCAACCGGACGCGGGCTCTTTCCCGGATTCCTGGTGAGGAGCCAAGAGAACCCGTCGGCTGTCCTGCGCGATCACTCCGACTGGGCGCGCCTGTGGCTCGACACCCGCGAAGCGCTCGCCAACAAGCAGCTACCGCCCTTCAACCGCTGGAACGCCGACGTTCCCCAATGCGCGTGAGGCCATAGCCGCAAACCAGCCCCTTTGCCCGATAATCGCGATCGCTTGACGGTTCAGGTGACCGTCCCGCAGTTCTCCAGGTGTTTTTTCAGCGCGTTTGGGGTCAGGATCGGAACGGAAAACACCGGCGCCAGCGCGAGCAAGTCGCCGTCTCCTGTAACCAGGGCGTCGGCCCGACCCGATAGCGCCAGTTCCAGAAAAGGGCGGTCGAAAGGGTCACGACAGTCGGGAACGGCTAACGATCCCGACACGGTCACCGTCTCGCACCAAGGCAGATAATCCGCCAGCAGATCTTCGCGCTCATCTTCGTTCAGCCGGAACTTGGGGTAGAGAAGTACCCGGATCAACTCCGACGTCGTATCACGGCTCACGAGCGGCAGAATCGCCCCCGACTGCCAAGTTTCGCGCAGCCAGGACAATCCGCCGTCTGGGAAGAGCAACGCGGATAACAAGACGTTGGTATCCAGAACCAACCGCAGCGGCGGCATTTACTCTCGGCGCGCCCACTCCACTGCCTCGGCCACGTCTGCCTCGGACAATCCCATATCTGCCAGCTTGCTCCGCACGGCGTCCGCACGAGTCAGGCGCACAGGCGTCAGCACTATGCGGCCATTCGCCTTAGTCACATCGAAGTACTCCGCGCCGGGGAATGCGGAAACCACCGCTTTCGGGAGCGTCAACTGGTTCTTTGAAGTCAGCTTGGCAAGCACGAAACGGACCTTCTACTAAGGTAAGGAAACAAGGATATCTTACAACCGTACGGCTGCCTTGCACAGGCAGTCGACCAGTCGAGGTAACCACGACACGACCGCCGGAAAAGTGTCGATATTGGTGAACGGGGTTAAGGCTCAAATGAGCATTCGGAGCGGAAGAGGGGATTCGAACCCCCGACCCTCTCCTTGGCAAGGAGATGCTCTACCGCTGAGCCACTTCCGCGCGACCGTTCGATAGACGGACACGAATTCTAATACATCATAACGCCCATACATTGGCCCGTACGTGGGCGGCATCAGGCTCCTAATCCAGGTCCTCTTCGCCAAAGCCGTAGTTGAACTCGTGCGTATCGCCGCATATTGAAATGGCCTGGCGATCGATGGCGGAACCCTCCCCCCAGCCCATCCGTATGTATCAAAAGGACATGTGGTCTTTTGCCGTTTTTTCGGGGATTAGCCTTACGATTGATCAGACGGGCCGGGAGAGTTGGAGAGACGGCGATGGTCTCTATGGACACTTCATCCCCGGGAGAAAACTCTTGAAAAACAACAGTGATCGACGCGGCTTCATGAAGGCCGCAGGGGCCGGCGCGCTGGGTATGGCTCTGGCGGCCGGCCGGGAGTCGGGCGCCGACGCAAAGGAGGCCGTACAGTCAGTCGCATCCCCCGTGGCGACGGGTGAGTACGTGGGAGGACTCACGGCACCCAAGCTGGAAACGGTTCGGGTCGGCTTCATCGGCGTGGGCGCGCGTGGAGGAAGCCACGTCGAGCAAATCCTGGGACTCGAAGGAACCGAGATTACGGCGATCTGTGACAGCTACGAGCCCGCAGCCTTGCAATGGCAGACAGTCTGTCAGGACGCGGGCCAACGAAACGTCAGGGTGTACACCAACGGAGACCATGATTACCGGAACATGCTGGAGCGGGAGAACATCGACATCGTTCTCATCTCCACGCCGTGGCGGTGGCACGCCATACAGGCCGTGGACACCATGCTGTCAGGAAAGCACGCCTTCGTGGAGGTGCCGATCGCCACAACGGTAGATGATTGCTGGCTCCTGGTCGATACTGCCGAGCGCACGCAAAAACACTGCATGATGATGGAAAACGTGTGCTACGGCCGGGACGAGCTGATGGCGCTGAACATGTGCCGCAAGGGGATCTTCGGCGATCTAACGCACGGGGAGGCGGCTTACATCCACGATCTGCGGAGCCAGATGTTGCATATCGACCGAGGCACCGGCAGTTGGCGGACAAACCATCACGTGTACCGGAACGGGAATCTCTATCCCACTCACGGGCTGGGACCCATCGCCCAGTACATGAACATCAACCGGACCGACGACGCATTTTCACACCTCGTGTCGCTCAGTAGCCCCGCAGTCGGACGGCAGGAGTTTGCGACAAACCTCTTTCCAGCAAATCACATCCGAAACCGCGTGGATGACTATTGCGGCGACATAAACACCAGCATCATCAAGACAGTTCAAGGCCGCACCATACTCGTACAGCACGACACCACCACGCCTCGTCCCTATTCCCGCCTCAATCTCATCCAGGGGACTAAGGGAGCGCTGGCCGGATTCCCCACCAGGATCTACCAGGAGGGGATGAGTCAGTGGCACTATTGGGCCGAGGGCTACGACCTGGACCGCTTCTACGCTCAGTTTGACCACCCGCTCTGGAAGCGACTGGAAGCCCAAGCCAGGCAAGCAGGCGGGCATGGAGGCATGGACTTCGTGATGCTATGGCGCATTATCGAATGCCTCCGCAATGGAGAGCCCCTCGATCAGAACGTATACGAAGGCTGTTCTTGGAGCGTCGTTTCACCGTTGAGCGAGGAGTCGGTCAGGCACGACGGGGCGCCGGTTGCGTTTCCCGATTTCACTCGCGGAAAGTGGCGCGAGACCGCTCCGCTGGGAATCGTCTCGTAGCAGTGAGCGGGACTCGAACACGTTACCTCGCCTCGGCACGGAGATGCTTCACCGCCGGGCTGCGTACAGGGAGCAGCGCTTGACGACAGCGACTCAGGGCTTACCCTAAAGACATGAAGGCTCTCCGAATTTCAATGCTCGTTCTTGCAATAGCTCACGCGGCTCTCGCGGTATTCGCGGCCCTGGCGGGCGCCTTTGCGGACGGAGGAGACGTCTGGTCGCGGCTGTTACTCATCCTCTTACACCCGCTTTGCGCCGCCGCCCTGCTTCTGCTTGTATTGCTGCCTCGGGCCGGCATCGCAACGGTACTCGCAATTGCGGCGCTGCTCGTCGTGAACGTCGGCGCCGACCTTTACACCGCGCTGACGATCTGGCAGGGCGGGCTGCGGGGAGACTGGTGGCTTCCCGCGATATTCGCCGTAATTCCCGCCATCGGGATCGTCTACGCGCTGACCGTAGCCAGAATGCAACCCCAGCCTGACTGAGGCCAAGTCCATCAACAGTTCGGCGGCTAGAACACTTACAATGATCCTCGCCAATCCCGGGTACGCCGTGCGGTTGGCGGCGATCCTTGTTTTTCTCCTTGCCTTAGCCGGATGCGACATAGGGTCCGAGCCGACATCAACCGCCGTATCCACTGCGACCGCTACGCCAACACCGTTACCCTCCCCTCCACCGACACCATCCCCGACGGCTACGCCGACACCGCTTCCAACCGCTACGCCGACAGCAACACCAACACCGTTTCCGACGGCGACGCCAACGCCGTCACCCACCCCCACGCCGACGCCGCTTCCAACCGCAACCCCAACACCGTTCCCAACCGCGACACCGACTCCAACGCCGGTTCCCGGACGCTCCGACCTTTACAGCCCGATCATGCCTCCGGAACACATGTCCTACATCTGGTGGGAATGGAGCGCTGACAAGGGCGAGTTCGAGTCGCTGGAAATAGATTTCACCATCCACAACGACGTCGGGGACTTCTCCCGTCGGCACGGCCTGTATCTGATGCTCGGTTTTTCGCACATCGCGGGAGTGCCGTTCTACTTCGGTCTGCAGACCAACGTGAACGATCCGGCGGTGGGGCCACGCGGCAAGGGCTTGATCTTCTCCAGGTGGGAAACGCGCGATCTGGACGACGCTAGGGTCGCCGACCCGGTCGAGGGATGGACAGAGTCATCGGGGCACGAGGGCGACTTCATAGGCGTCAGGCGCTCGTACCAATGGAGCGCCGGTGAATATCGGGTGCGCGTCGCCCCCGACGGCTCCGACGAGGCCGGCAGGTGGTTCGGCATGTGGATCACGGACAAGGCCACGGGCGAAACGACCTGGGGCGGGTCTCTACGGTTCCCGTATCAGGACGGTAAAGCCTCCATCACCTCGCCGGTCTACTCGACGATGGAGATCTACGGCACGCCGATAAGGCCCATAGACATACCCGAATGGCACGTGAGCATCGCCAGGCCGCTGGGCGACGGCGCAAAACCCACGCGGGGCGTTACAGGATTCCAGGCATTCTCGATCGAAACCCTCAACTCCGACGCCTGGTACGACCCCACGGAGGACGCGCTCCACTTCAAAGCCGGCGGCCTCACCCAGCGCACCACCCTCCCCGGCGAAATCCTCTTCAACTAAAACCGCCCGCGACTCGCACCCTGCCCATCGTCCAGTCGACATGAGTGCCTACGCCGTATCCGCAACGGTCCAACACCATCCGAGTGCGAACGCGACTACCCGCCCGACAAACAGGAGAAGGCGACACTCACCGTCCTGGAGCAGGCGGAGGTGCTTTCGTAGGGTTGGGCAGCGGCCTGAGCTGAAAGCTGCTACAACTACCACCGGTGGGTCGGGAGCGCGCGACAAATTGGGAGGCGTTGACATGATTTCATGGCGGAGAATATTGGCCGTGTTGGGCGCGATTACCGCCGCTGCGGTCCTCGGTAACGAGCTTTACTACCCATATGACAAGGAGGTCGGTCAGATCATCTGGAGCTGGATCGTCGATCCGGCGGTAGTGACAGTTATGGGCCTTATGGTGCTGGTTAACGTCCGCGCTTCGTTAAGAATCCGCAGCGTCGGCGGCGATCACCGTATGCAAATGCCGCGCGACGTCATCACCGCCCTGGTGGCGCTCGTATGGGTGCGTTTCATCCTGCAATACGCCGACCAGATAGCCCCCGATCACCAAGCCACTTCCGGGCTGTGGGACCATTTGTCCGCTCTGGCCATAGTCATTCTGGCCTTCGAGGCCATCTGCCTGTGGCGCTCCTCGAACCAGGGAAGTCGCGGCGGTTCCGGCTAAAGCTGACTAATGCCGGGAGCCGTCAGGGTCAGATCCATCGCAACGCACGAAACCGCCACGCGCTGCCGGCTGATCCGGTGCTCGTGATTCGAATGTCGTCTACTCTACGGAACGGGGATATCTAACTTGTCAAGGAAGCCGCCGGACTCAGACCTACAAAGCGCCCAGTCATGAAAAAGACCATCTACCTAGCTAATCCCTACGGGTTTTCCGCCCAGCAGAACGCCACGCTCCTGCCGCCGATAGTGGCCGCGCTGGAGGAGCTTGGGCTGGAAGTCTGGGAGCCGTTCGCCCGCAACAATCAGGTCGACTTTACAGAGGCGGGCTGGGCCTACCGGATCGGCCAGGCCGACTTCCGCGATGTGGCCGAGTCCGACGCCATCTTCGCCGTCGTGAACGGCGTTCCGCCCGACGAGGGAGTTATGGTGGAGCTGGGCATGGCGATCGCGCTGGGTAAGCCCACGTTCCTGTTTCGCGACGACTTCCGCCGGGTGGTCGACAGCGAGGAATACCCACTGAACCTGATGCTGTTCACAGGACTGCCCGAGGACGGCTGGGAGGATTCTTTCTACACCACAGTCGAAGAGATAACCGCGCCGGAGAAGGCGTTGGCGAAGTGGGCTAGACGCTCCTAGGGGGAAGGCCGCAAGAACGGGCCCCGCAGTATCCAGGGCCCCAACAGCATCGGCGCGGGACTATGGCTTGCGGGCCACTACCTCGCCGAAGGCGATGGCTCCGCACGCGCCGGGTTCGCTCTTCCACCGGTCGAGGTCCCGGCGCCAGCCGTCGAACTGCTCGCTGGTGGCCAGCCCGAACTTCGTAACCGCGGCCTTCACCTGGGGTGAATAGAACCAGTCGATGATAAAGCCGTGAAAGAACGCCACGTCCTCGGTAGTGCCGAAGAAATCGAACGAAGCGCCGGTCTGTATATCTGTAAACCCGGCCTCCAGGAACGTGGACTTCAGCTCCTTGCCCATCGCGGGATGACCGCCGTTGCCCGCAAGCAGTCTTCCGAACGTCTGCCACGCGGAGTCGGTATCCTCGGACCCAGGCTCCAGGAACGACGACGAGACGAACATCTCGCGGCACCCGACGACTCCGCCCGGTTTCAAGACCCGTTTCACTTCGGCCAGCGTGGCCGCGGTATCGGGAACGTGCATCAAAACGGCATGGCAGTGGGCGGCGTCGAACGAGTTGTCTTCGAAGGGTAAGTCGGTCACGTCGCCTACGTGGAACGTCGCGTTGTCATGTCCGCCCGCCGCGGCGGCCGACCGCGCCATCTCGATCTGCGACTCCTCCATGTCGATGCCGTGCACTTCGCCCGGCTCCACAGCCCGGGCCAGGCCGACCGTGACAGTCCCAGGGCCGCAGCCGAAGTCGAGCACACGGATTCCGGGCTTGAGGTGCGGTAGCAGATATGCGGCGTGAGTCTCCGCGCTGCGTCGATCGAGAAGCTGTAGAAACTCCTCGCTGTAGCCCATCGTGTACTCAGACGTTTGGTCGGCCACCGTTGCGAACTCCTTTTCCAAATCGATAACCAATTATTGCCAAATCCGCGTCGTAAACCAGGAGAAGTTTCGCAGTCTGTAATTCGCCAAGACCATATCCGTGGTGCGGAATGGAGCGATTCGGAACGGCGGTCACCTGGCAAATGGATGTATCGCGCTTACTGGACGTTCGAAGACCCGGAATGAGCCGCGATCAGTCCATGGTCGCCCCTACAAGCGACTCGACTCCGCGATGCGCCGTGATGTACGGCTTACGGACTTAAACGGAATGGCGGATATCTGTCGGTCGTAAGCATAAATGCGTAGGCAGCTGCCCTGAAGCTCCAGCGCAGCGTCCCTTCGACGAACGTGAACAGACCCTGCGGATAGCGCCCCGAAGTTAGTACCGCCAACCAGGCGATCACACTGACGATAAGCACTCCGACCGCAAGGACGGCCAGGATGATCATATGTGGGATCACCAACAGCCACTTGACGATGGGGAGAAACCTGTTCAGTTGACGTTCCACGTCCGGATACTCAATCTCAAGGCTAACGGCCTGCTGCTCGTCGGTGGACGGATACTCGTCGCGCATCAGCAAGATGTACGCGGAGATTCTGGCGCTAAAACGACTCAGTTCCAGGTTCCAATCGAACCACCAGCGAGGATACTTCTGACGGAACAGGATCATCAGAAGTGGGGCAATCCACAGCGCTCCTCCCGCGTAAAAAACGGCAAGATAGTCATCCACCGACTGGTTGCCGGTAGTGAAGGCCCCGCTTACGAACGCTGAGACTACAAGGATCGGGATCACCAGAACGATCCGCATCAGCGCCGTGAGCCTGTTACTGGCCTCAGGATATTCGACCGAAAACTGTACCGGATACGGAGTCTCTCCCCCGGCTGCTCGTGAATCGTCGGAGGCTTCCTGCATGGTGGATCTCTCCGGTTGGGGGTTGCTCAGATCAGGCTTGAAAACGTCCGCATCATAGCAATGTCAGAAAACCCGTCGCGGCTGATCGCCGCATGGCTACTAACATCTTGAACCTGTCCCGGCCTCACCAGCAGCCAGGCGACGGCGGCAAAGAGCCGTATGGTCGTCGGATCGTTAGGATAATCACGGCATCCCCGGCGGATTCACGACAGGTCTCTCCGACCCAGGACAGGGAGGCAGGAACCTGTGTGAAATACCGCCAAGCTACGGAAGGAACCTTGGCAACAGCGCGAGGCAATCAGGGCATCCGTTACGAGCCGGAGGAGCGTTGCCCAACCCTCTTGTCCGTCGGCATCGGCTTCCAGGGCATGTTATTGATGCTTGGTCCGGCGGTGGTGCTCCCGACGATTATCGTCCGGGCAGCCGACCAGCCGGAGAGCTATCTCACGTGGGCCGTATTTGCGGCGCTTGTGGTGGCTGGAGTTACCACCGTGCTCCAGGCGGTGAGGGCCGGGCGACTGGGCACCGGGCATGTGCTTGCCTCGGGCGCGTCGGGCATCTTCATTCCTGTCTGCGTAACCGCGCTGGTGGATGGCGGACCGGCCATGCTGGCTAGCCTCGTCGTCATCTCCTCCACCGTTCAGATCGTGTTGGCGGCATGGCTGCCTTTGCTACGCCGCATCATCACGCCGGCAGTCTCCGGCACGGCGATGATGTTGATCCTATACGGGCTCGTGCAGATCGTGTTCGACAAGCTCAACGAAATACCCGAGGACGCTTCGGCGGCCGCCGCTCCGTCCATCGCCGCGGTAACGCTGGCAGTCGCCGCGGGAATGTCGCTGCGCTCGACCGGGGCCTGGCGGCTATGGTCGCCGCTCATTGGAATCGTAGCTGGATGCGTCGCGTCAGCAGCTTTCGGAGTTTACGACTTTCAGCGCGTGATCGACGCGTCCTGGGTTGACGTGCCAAGGGCCGGATGGCCGGGGTTTGACCTCACGCCGGGACCCGACTTCTGGGCGATACTGCCGACGTTCCTGATTGTTACCCTGCTATTGACCATCAAGATCATTGGGGACGGCATCGCCATCCAGGCGCCCGCGCGGCGCAGACCGCGGACGCCCGACTTTCGAATCGTGCAGGGCGCACTCAACGCCAACGGCGTGGGAAACCTGCTGGCCGGAATCGCGGGTACGGTGCCGACCACGGGCTACTCGGCGTCCAGCGCGTCGCTCGTCAGCCTTACCGGCGTCGCCTCTCGCCGCGTCGGGTATGCCATCGGAGCCATGTTCGTCGGGCTGGCGTTCCTGCCCAAGCTGACGGCCTTCCTGATCGTCATTCCCGGCCCCGTCGTGGGAGTCTACGTCATCCTGCTCATGGGAGTGCTATTCGTGGCGGCCATCAGGGTGATCGTGCAGGGCGGCCTCGACCTTCGAAACACGATCATAGTGGGGCTGGCGTTCTGGATCGGGATCGGAGCGGAGAATCGGCTCATCTTCCCAGACCACCTGAGCGGCGCATGGGAGGCGGCCCTCAGCAACGGCACGATGGTCGGCACCATCGTGGCAATAGTCCTGACCCTGTTCGTGCAGCTCACCAGCGCGCGGCGCAAACGCCTGGAAGCCGAGCTGGACTTTTCCGCACTGCCTGAAATCGACGCCTTCATCCGCGAGCTCGCCGCCAGGGCCGGCTGGAACGACGCCTCGACGCAACGGCTGCGCTCCGCGGGCGAGGAAACTCTGTCGAGTCTGCTGCAGCCGGGTGATGACGACGCGGCCGTGCAAGCGCCCCGCCTGATAGTCACGGCGCGCCCCGTCGAGGGGGCCATGGAGATGGAGTTCATCGCCGCCTTCGAACAGGACAACCTTGAGGACCGTCTCGCTTATCTGGGTGAACAGGCCGAGATCGTTGACGAAAGGGAGATATCGTTTCGCCTGCTACGACACTACGCTTCTTCGGTCCGGCATCAGAAGTATCACGGCGTGGATATCATCACGGTGCAAGTCGAAGGCTCGTAGCAACCCCGCCGGCGTCTGCACACCTGAAGCCAGCGCCCGATAACATGCTAGCTTCAGACGGCGGGCGTCAACTCCCAGTCAGCTCAAGAAACTCGCGCACCGCCGCGGCACACTCCTCCGGTTTTTCCAGCGGAAGAAAGTGCGTCGCTTCGGGCAAGAAGTCGTAATCCACGATCAAAACATCACTGAGATCGAACGTTGGAAGGTACGAGTACGGCAACGTGGGGTCGGCCCCAATGACTTTGACCGGGCAATAGATTGCTTCAAAGTCCACCAGCACGGCAAACGCGCTGGCGTAATCGATGATCTGCGCTTCATATTCGCGAGGGCACCGAAGCTCATAACCTTCCCCTCCGGTGTCTGGTCGAAGCGTTGTCCTCGCCACAAGTTCAAAAACCCCAGGAACGGCACGATAGTAAGCCGGGATATAACTCAGGAGATCGGCAAACTGCTCTCTGGTTTCAAATCGGGGCGTGCGTCGCCGGGCCATCGCGGCCGTTCGCAGTGCTGCGGCGTCGAACTCTTCGTAGCTGGCGCCAGGCCTACACAGTGGTGGGTCAAACAGAACGAGCGCTGAGAATTCGCTGCCTTTGGTGGGAGACAAGAGCGTTGTAAGCGCCGAAACCGAATGAAATACGCCTGCTTTGGGTTTCTCACCGTAATGGCGATCGATCGCGTCGAGAATACGGTCGTGATCGCGAACTAGTGTCGGAATATTGTGCCTTTGTAGATTGCCGGCAGTATTCCATCCATGGTTCCTGAGGTCGTAGATGACCAGGTCGAAATCGTCGACCAGGAGCGACCAGAACGGGTAATAGAGATCGATCGCCAGCCCATTGCCGTGGCTCAGGACGAGCCGTGGCCCCTCAGGATTCCCATGACGCCGCAGAATGACGATGGTGTCATCGTCCACCCGGGCCTCATAAGTGGAGAGCGGTTCGGGTATCTCCCATACGGTTTCTGAAGTCGTCAAGCGGCTGGTCTTTCCGTAGAGTTATCTTCCAGTTTCGGGAAGTCGTGTAGATTCAGCGGCCCCTAAAACTGTTCGTGAGCGATAGCGGCCGCGAAACGGTCGTTGCCGAGGTTTTCCAGCCGCCATCTTACCGATGGCATCTCCGGAAACCGAAACGTACTCGTCACTACGCCGCGGCGCATGGCTAGCGGTACCTCAAATCCGGACACGTCCAGCGAAAACCCCTTGCCCAGCGCCTTGATTAACGCTTCCTTGATAGTCCATAGGCTAAAGAACAGGTGAACCTTATCGCAGCCGCTCTTCAGCGCAAGCTCGGATTGTTCGCCCAGACTAAGCACACTCGTGACCAGCACATCGAGATCGCGACGGGCGACACGTTCCTCGACGTCCACTCCCAGCCGTCCCTTTGGCGCGAACGCGACCAGTCCATGCTCGCCGCTGTGACTGACGTTAAAGCTGATGGGATGCCGTCTCCCATTCACCACGGCAAACGGCTTGCCATGGTCGGATGCGCCGAACTCGAGCCGTTCGTTCTGGCACCCGAGTTGATCGCAGAGTATGGCGCGGAGTGCCGCCCGGCACAGGGCAAACCGGCGTCGAGCGCCTTGATGCTCGTACCGCCGCCAACGCGCCTTTTCCTCTTCGTTGAGCCACGTCAAGGCGTCGCCCTCGCGCGTCGAATCGGCTTCCAGATCAATGTGTATGACGACAGCGTCGCCAATCTCTCGGAACGGACGCCACCAGCATCCCGCAGCCGAATCGGCCACTGTCAAGTCGCTAGCTTTGGCGGGGCAAATCCACCGGTCGGCGTCTCGCCAAACTGTCAGAAAGCCCGATGTTAGCGAGAGCGCCGAACACCCCCAATCCAGGGGCGCTCAGCCAGCCTAGGCGTCTAGGTGATCGATCAAGGCCCGCAAGGTGGGAAGCTTCGCGCAGTCCTCGACGGAAAGGTTGGCGTTGAATTCTTCGTTTACCAGTTTCCCGAATGCAACGACGTCCATGGACGAGACGCCGGCGTCAGACAGGTTCGAATCCAGGTTAATAGGCTGAGCTATTGGCTGCCCATCGACTTCCAGGTTCTCTTCTACGAGCTGTCGAATGCGATCCTCGGTTGAACTCATGAAAACGTTACTCCTACAACCCACGCCAACAGAAAGGGTACCAAGAACGGTAACAAGAGAGGGTTGTTAATTCAACTCCGGACTCGGAGGGCGCGCTTCAGAACGTGTTCTTACTCCTGCCGATCAACCCACTAACGACAGTAGCCTCAAGCTCGGCGCTTAGGCGCTTCGATCCAGTGACGCCGACGTTGGAACGGATAGCCCGGCAGCGAAATGCGCCGTCGCATCTCCCCCGCGTACAGCCCCTCGAATGACACTTCCAGCCCCGCCTCGTACGCTGCCGCAACGGCCTCCACAAAGCCCCCGTCAGTCTCTACCATCCCGTCACCGGCTGGCCGCCGCAGGCTCCCCAGCACGACCGGCCCCCCTACAACCTCCCCGCCTGCCGCCGATTCCGGCCAGTCCGAGGTCACCTTGGGGCCCAGCACCTCGTGCGGGCCTATCTCTATGACCGCGTCAACTCCCATCTCCGCCAGCTTCTCGACGCACCTGCCAAATGCCACAGGCTCTCGCGCCTGCCGATGCCAATAGGCCGCATCCAAAGTCTCCCCTGACTCAACCACCCCTCCGGTCGCACTGCTCACAAGTGGCATTGACGGCGCCATGATCGCAACATCGCGAAGGGCCGCTTCCAGACTACCCTCCAGAGTCAGTCCGGGTCCCGGCAGCGCCGACATCAGCGCGCCCCGCGTCGACGCGAACTGCAGTCCCGCCTCCAGGTCGAACACACCCGCCGCCTGCGCGGCCGCGAGTTCGCCTGAGCCATGCCCCACAACGACGCTCGGCCTAATTCCCACGCTCGCCCACAGCGCGGTAACCGCGCACTCCAGCGCATAGATCGCCGGCTGCGCATAGGCCGTGTCGTTCAGGTCTCCAGCCGGCCCGGCCCGTCCGAACATCACGTCCAGCAATGACGTACCGCGCTCGTTTCGAAACACCTCGTCGCAGCGGTCCAGAACCGCCCGCACCACCGGCTCGCTCTCGTACAGGGCCTCCCCCATACCGACCCATTCACTACCCTGTCCGGTATAGGCAAACGCCACTTTGCGTGGATGATCAGGCTTCGATTCCACCGCCGACTGATCCAGCGCTAGCAGACGCTCGCGCAGCGATCCCGTGTCGCGGAACACCACGCCTGCACGATGATCGAAGTGACTCCGTCCCACCCCCGCCGTCCACGCCATGTCCGAGAGCAACGAATCCGCAGCGCCATTTCCCGAAGCAAGGTCCCCAGAGCACTCATCGAGCCACTCCAGATACTGTTCAGCCAGCTCCCGCAGCGCCTTGGCCGTCTTCCCCGACAGCGGCAGCAGCCGTTTGGCGCGCGCGCCAAGCGCCTCCTTTGCCACCAATGCACTATCGGCCAGTTCCGGCAGGCAAACCGCGACGGGCGTCGGGGAACCCGCAGGCCACCCCTGAATGCCATCTCCGGCGGCGTCCTCCGGTGCGCGGTAACCCTCCACAACCAGGTGCGTGTTTGCGCCTGAAATACCAAAAGCATTCAGTCCCGCAAGCGAGCGGCGATTGGGAACGATCGGCCAGTCCATTGCCTCAGTCGTAACCTGCACCGGCAGCCGCTCCCAGTCGATTTCCGGATTCGGGTTGTGGAAGTTCAAGTGCTTCGGGATCACCCCCTGACTCATCGCCAGAACGGTCTTGATCAAGCCAGCGATCGCCGCAGCACATTCCAGATGACCTACGTTCGTCTTTACCGAGCCGATCAGCAGCGGGTGTTTCGCCTCTCGGTCTCTGCCATAGACGGCCGCCGTTGCGCTCATCTCAATCGCGTCACCCAAGTCCGATCCCGATCCATGCGCCTCCAGGTAGTCCACCTCGGCCGGTTCGACATCTGCCCGCGTCAGCGCCTCCTCCATCGCCCGCTGCTGCGCTGGTCCGTTTGGCAAAGTGAGGCCCAGGCCCGCTCCGTTCTGGTTCACGGCCGAGCCTCGGACAACGCCCCAGATCCGGTCACCGTCCGCTTCCGCCTCGCTCAGACGCTTGAGGACTACCATTCCGCAGCCTTCGCTGCGCACGTAACCGTCGGCGGCAGCGTCGAATGACCAGCACTGCCCGCTCAACGAGAGCATCCCAATTTCCGTGAGGGATCTCGCGACCGGCTGGAAGAGCACGACGTTCACACCCCCCGCCAGAGCCATATCCACCTCGCCCCGTTGCAAAGCCGCAGATGCCTGATGCACCGCAACCAGCGACGACGCACAGTTCAGATCCAAGGGGACGGCAGGCCCCTCCAGACCCAGCGCGAAGGCGACCCGTCCGACGGCCACGCTTCCGGCGGTGCCAAATAGACTGTCGTCCCTTCCGTTCGCGGCCATCAGACTCCGGTACTCGCTGCTGCCGACTCCGGCATACACTCCGGTTCGGCTGCCTTTGAGCCGGTCCGGGGCGATTCCCGCATCCTCAATCGCCTGCCAGCTTGTTTCGAGCAGCAGCCGCTGTTGGGGGTCCATGGTTCGCGCCTCGATCGGCGCAATCTTGAAGAACCTCGAATCAAAACGGTCTATTCCGTCGACAAACCCGCCTTTCCGGCCCACGGGATCGTCTGCTGCGGGGTCTCCCGCAACGCCGTTCCAGGAGCCGGAATCCCGGCGTCCGTCGGTCACCGCGTTCTCGCCCGCTTCCAGCAGACGCCAGAAGGCCGAAAGACCCTCCGCGCCGGGGAATCGGCAAGCCATGCCGACAATCGCTATTCCGTCCTCCTCAGGCCGAACCCGAGGAGGTTGAACGGGGGCGCGCTGCTCGGAAAGCACCGCTTCCTCGCCAACTCCCCCGAGCTCTCCGGCCAGAAAACGGGCGAGGCTTACGGCGTCCGGATAGTCGAAGACCACCGTGTTGGGAGCGACGTACTCCCCGGCGAACGCACGGTTCATACGGTTTCGCAGCTCCACCGCCATTAGCGAGTCCATACCCAGATCGGAAAACTCCACCGATGGTGAAGGCGTCGTTGGCAATCGCATCACCGCTTGCAGCTCTCGCTGCAGGAACGCCACGAGCACCTCCTCACGCTCCGTCGCCGACGCAACTCCGAGGCTTGACAGAAGATCGTCCGGCGAATCCGGAGAATCAACGTCGTCCGTAGACACGGACAATAGGTCCTCCAATAACGGTGGACGGTCTTGGACGGCCTCCTCGAACACCGACCAGTCCATCGACATCACCACCGACGTTGTGGTGTCCTGACGCACCAGCCGCTCAAGAGCCTTGATGCCCTGCTGCGGGGTAAACCAGCGGCCACCCAAGGCCGCCCGCCGCTGCTCGATCCGCTCCCGCTGCTCCGCAGCTTCGCCGATCTCCGACCACGCTCCCCAGGCAATGGCCTGTCCCGGAAGACCGAGAGCCCGGCGGTGACCGGCGAGTTGGTCCAGGAACGCGTTCGCTGCCGCGTGGTTCGCCTGGCCCGGATTGCCCATGACCCCGACCCGGCTCGAGAAGAGGATGAACATATCCAGATCGCGATCCATGGTCGCGCGGTGCAGGTGCCAGGCTCCCACGATCTTCGGCCAGAGCACCCGTTCAAAGCTCGTCCATGTCTGATTGGCAAGCGAGGCGTCCGATAACACACCCACGCTGTGGATGACACCACCGAGCGGCGGCAACTCCGCGTCGATGCGCGCCAGCATCTCGTCGATTGCTGTCGCGTCCGTCACATCTGCAAGCTCGACCTCAACCCTGACCCCACGTCCGCGCAGCGCAATGATTGCTTCTTCAGCCTCGGCGTCGGGATCTCTCCGGCCGTTGAGCACAATCGCGCCTGCGCCGTGGTCCGCGAGCCAGTCGGCCACGGCGCATCCAATGCCGCCGAGGCCCCCGGTTACTAGGTACGTGCGGTCCTGCCGCAACTGACCTCTCATGAGCGGCGGCGGTGTCAGAACAATCTTTCCGACGTGCCTGGCTGATCGCATGAACCCCAGCGCCGCTCCCGCCTCGGCCAGCGGCCACCTGCTGTGAATGAGCGGTTCCAGTTCTCCAGTCGAAAGCCGCTGCATCACCTCTCGCAGCACCTCTCCTACCCAGGCCGGGTCGGTCTTCTTCAGAACATCCAGCTCAAGGATTGCGTAGGCCACGTCTGGACGCACCGCCGCCATCTCCTCATGGCTCAGGATGTCCCTTCTGGCCAATTCCACGAACCGGCCTCCCTGTGCGAGGCACGACAGGCTGGCCTCGATGAATCCTTCGCTCGTGAGGCTGTTAAGAACCACGTCAACGCCTTCGCCGCCCGTGGCTTCGAGGATTTGCTCCCCGAACTTCGTCTCCCGGCTATCGAACACGTGCTCCACACCCAGCGACCGCAGATATGCCTGTTTCGGGGCGCTCGCCGTCGCGAACACTTCCGCCCCGGCGGCTTGCGCCAGCTGGATTGCCGCCAGTCCAACTCCACCCGCGCCGGCGTGAATCAGTACTCGGTCGCCAGCCTCAAGCCCCGAGTATTCGTAAGAGAGCGCGGCCGACACGAATGCGCTCGGAACCGTAGCCAGCGCCGACACGGACATATCTGGCGGCGCTGGCGCCACCAATTCCTCTCGCGTGACCATTTCCGGCGCGAACGCGCCAAACCCCAGTCCAACCACCCGATCGCCGATGGAGACGGTTGCGACGTCGGATCCTGTGTCCAGGACGCGTCCGCACATCTCCCGGCCCAGATTTCCCTCCTCAATAAAGCCGAGCGACCGGAACACGTCCCAGAAGTTGAGTCCGGTAGCCTCGACCGAAACGCGAACTTCCTTTGGCTCAAGGGAACGCGCGGGGAGCGGCTTGACCTCTGGACTGTCGAACACGCCACTCCGGTTCGGGGCCAGAACCCAGTCCGACTCCTCTGGTAAGACCAGCCGCTCGCCTGCGGCGTTGGGCCGAACCAAGCGTGCCGAGAGTCGGCGGCCGCGATACGCGATGTGGTTCTCCTGGTCGGGATACAACAGCTCATTCAAGAGGTCTGGCGGTAGGCCCGACGTGCCGGGATCTAGATCAAGCATTCGCGGCTGCAGATGGACCGCCTCCAAAGCCACCACCTTGCCCAGGCCCCAAAGGACCGCGCCCGCAAGCTGCCCACTCTGTTCACGCTCGAGCACCTGCGCCCCACGCGTGACAAACCACACACCTTTTTCCGGCACCACATCGGATTCGGCCAGTCCCTGCACCATGGCCAGCGCGCTCGCGCCCACTTGTTTCACATCGCCGGCTATTTCGTCGGTTGTCGCTTGCGTCCCGTGACCGTTCAGCGCAGCGAGATGGACAACGCCGCTAAACGGCACATCCCCCGGCAGGTCCTCAAGCAGCGATTTCCAAGACTCGCGACTTTCCGGATCTACAGCGGTTTCGAGAACTACAGGACCAACAGCGGCTGAGACGCCGTTTTCCGGCGCCTCTCGGCTCGCCAATACGACCGTCTGGTTCCGCGCCGCCAACGCCGTTGCCAGTTCCTCCGCCACACCGCCGTGGTCCGCAGTTAGAACCCACACGCCTGGAGGCTCAGCTACCTGCGCCGGCCCCTGGGCTACGATCACGCCTTTATCCAGCATTTCATGCGTGAACGACTCGTCCACCCCCAAGACTTCGACGCTCTCGAAACCAGCGTCACCGAGGGCTTGACTCCAAACCGCGGGGCCGGCCAGAGCGTGGTGCGGGCGGTAGTCGTCGGCGAACCGCCACCATCCGTCCAACTGGCCGAAGGTGAGGTCCATCCAACCCAGGCCCCGCAGGTTTTCGAGCGCCACCAAGTGACCGGACGGTGCGAGCAGCTCCCGACAATGCGCCAGCGTCTCCTCCAGATAGCGCGTCGCGTGCAGCACGTTGGACGCAATCATCAGGTCATAGCTGTGGGAATCAAAGCCCTGCTTAACGGGGTCCCTCTCGATATCCAGCGGGCGGTAGTCGATGCCGTCGCTGCCGAACCGCGCCTCCGCCTCGGCAAAGAAGCCTGCGGAGATGTCCGTGTATACGTAGTCGAATTGCCCATCGGGAAGCTCCGGCAGCACCGAGGCCGTTGCCGATCCCGTCCCCGCCCCGACCTCGATCACCCTGAGTCGCCGTCCTTCGGGCAGGTCGGCTAGCAGCGCCTGGACCGCCTCGGCCAGCATCTGGTTCGCGGCCCGTGCCACCGGCGCCTTCAGATACAGATCGGCCGCAGTAGGTTCGCCGCTGCTGAACAGCAGCGTCAAAGGGTCCGCTTGACCGCGAAGCACATCGGCCAGGGCGCGGCCAGACCGCCGGAACAGCCCGATCTCGGTTAGGCCATCGGGATACAGTTCCTCCATCCGAGCGGCGATTT
>JAPOVO010000328.1 GCA_026708165.1 Chloroflexota bacterium
GCCCTCCGGAGAAGGTGCTGTCTCGGTGGCAACCGGCGCCGTCCGAAGACATCGCCCACCTGATCGCCATGCCCCACGTGACCCGCGAGATCATCGACGAGGTGGTTGCCGACTGCCTCGAATGGCCGCCGGTGAAGTAGTGGACGAGCTATCCCGCGACGACGGCGCGCGCCGCCGCATCATCGTCTTCGTGGAAGATGAGCCCGGGATGCTCGCGCGGGTGGCCGAGGCGCTGGGCCAGCAAGGCGTCAACATCGAGGCCATCGACGGACGTCAGGCGGGGGAGTTCGGCGTCATCTCGCTATGCACCAGCGACGACGACGCGGCGTTGTCGGCGCTGCTGACGGCGGGCCTGCGAGCCGTCACCTCCGAAGCCGTCGTCTTCCACCTGGAAGACAAGCCCGGAGCGCTGGCCGCCGTGGCGCGGCGCTTCGGCGAACATCGCCTCAACGTGCGTACCATCCACATCATGCACCGGCGCGCCGGCCACGCCATCGTCGCCGTCACCACCGACGACGACGCCCTCGCCCGCTCCCTCATCGCCCCCGAGTCGCTTTTCTAACCCCCGCGGGCGTCTCGCGGTCAGACGGTCTCGAACTGCAAGACGGAGAGATTTGGGTTTGGCGTGCGCTTCGAGAGGTCGAGCATCTCGACCCCCACCACTTCGTTGGAAGCGTTGTAGTCGAGAACCACTCCCGGTGAAACCTCTTCCGACTCCACTATCGGGGAGTCGTCCAGACGCAGATAGAGGGCATCCGCCTTCTGATCCACGTTCAATTTCATAGCTTCTTACGGTACATCGCCGATTCGCGTCGGTTTACGGTGAATACGGTGCAAGCAGGCTGGAAACGGTGGACCCAGTCGGACTTGAACCGACGGCCTCTTCAATGCCATTGAAGCGCTCTTCCAGCTGAGCTATGGGCCCGCGGACTGTCTGCGGCCAAGCGCCACAGACCGACTTCGGAATTCCTATTCTACGTCAGCCTGAGCTCGAATCGTTAGATCGTTCTTGTCTTCATGCTTTGGTCATGCTAATCTCATGATATGGGCAACCTACAGGTGAAGAACATACCGGACGCGCTTCACGAGCGGCTGCGCCGCCATGCGCGCGAGAACAACAGCACCATCAGCGCGGCAGTCTTGACCGCCGTCGAGCGCGAGCTGGACAGATGGGAGTGGCGCAGGCGCCTGGCTCAGCGTCCCAGGACCGATCTCGGCATCGACGCGGCGGCGCTGCTAGTGGAAGAACGCTCGCTCCGCGACCGCGAGATCGGTTGACCCGTTACGTCATCGACGCCTCGGTCGCGGTCGAGTACCTGCTGAGGACGCCGCTGGGCGTGTCCGTGGCCGGCATGATCGAGAGCGCCTCGCTAGTCGCGCCCGAGCTCATGGACGCCGAGGTGCTTTCGGTACTGCGGCGCGCAGTGCTGAACGGACGGCTTGAAGAATCCAGGGCGCGGATGGTCGTGGAAGACCTCGCGCACTGGCCGGTGGATCGCATTGCCCACCGGGCGCTCGCTCCGCTGGCTTGGCGGTACCACCGCAACGTCAGCGCCTACGACGCCTTCTACGTCGCCGCCGCCCGCGCCCACGACCTGCCCCTGCTCACCGCCGACGGCCGGCTCACACGGGCGTCAGGACTCGGCGTCGTCGTCCAGCACGTCCACATCGGCTAATCCGGCGCTCAGCCTGACAGAGGCGACGCCCGACTAATCGAGCATAGGCCCCAGGGTGTTTAGCTCAGTTCCTACCCGGGAACGTCAACTCCGCGATGCCTGACTTGTCCAGCTCGCCCTTGCCGACGGCGATCATCTTGTCGTACTGCGCCTTGGTCGCCTTGGCCAGCGGCAGGTCGAGACCGGTGTCGTCGGCCAGCGAGAGCGCGATGCCGGAGTCCTTGGCCGCGTGCGCCGACGAGAAGTAGGTCTCGTGGTCGCGGATAACCATGTCCTCGCCGTCGGTCTCCAGCACCCGCGAGTTGGCCCCCGTCTGCGAGAAGACCGTTTGCAGCATGTCCAGGTCGAGCCCCAGCGCCGATCCGAGTCCCAGGCCCTCGGCGAGTCCGGCGGTGTTGATGTTCATCACCATGTTCACCAGCGCCTTGACCTGCGCCGCGGTCCCGGCGGGACCGATGTAACGGCGCGAGATGCTGAGCGTTTCCATCAGCGGTTCGACCTTCTGGTAGACCTCTTCGCGGCCGCCCAACATCAGGTAGAGAGTGCCATCCCGGGCCTGCGTGATGCTGCTCGCCATGCAAGCTTCCAGGCTGCTCGCTCCGGCCGCTTCCGCCAGCGCCTCGACTTCTACGTGAGTCTTCGGGGTGATAGTCGCGCAGTTTACGA
>JAPOVO010000361.1 GCA_026708165.1 Chloroflexota bacterium
GCGGCTCGCAAGCAGCTTTAGCGGCTACGACATCTCGCCCGACATGGTGCGCCTCTCGCTGGTCAACATGTACCTGCACCGTTTTGCCGCCCCGCGGATATACGAGTACGACACGCTCACCAGCGAGGACCGCTGGGACGAGTACGCCGACGTGATCCTGGCCAATCCGCCGTTCATGTCGCCGAAAGGCGGCATAAGGCCGCACCACCGCTTTTCGGTCAAGTCCAGGCGCAGCGAGGTGCTGTTCGTCGACTACATGGCCGGGCATCTGACGCCCGGCGGCCGCGCCGGAATAATCGTCCCCGAGGGCGTCATCTTCCAGAGCCAGAAGGCGCACACGCAGTTGCGCCGGATGCTGGTCGAGGACTACCTGGTCGCCGTCGTCTCGCTGCCCGCCGGCGTGTTCAAGCCCTACTCAGGCGTCAAGGCCTCGATCCTGATCCTCGACCGCGCGCTGGCCCGACGCACCGACCGGATCGCCTTCTTCAAGGTCGAAAACGACGGCTTCGACCTCGGCGACCAGCGCCGACCCATCGACCGCAACGACCTCCCCCAAGCCCAAGCTGAGACTGTCGAATACCTGCGCCGCCTGCGCTCCGGCGAGCCCTTGGATGATTTCGACGCCGCGCTCGGACTCGTCGTCGAAAAGGCCAGGATCGCGGCGGACCGGGACTACAACCTCAGCGGTGAGCGGTATCGCGACTACGTCGCTGAAGAGCAAGAGTTCCCTTGGCTGCCGCTAGGTGAGATCACTCAGTTCTTCTCAGATGGCGATTGGATTGAGACGAAGGATCAATCCGAGGTCGGAATTCGGCTGATCCAAACTGGAAATATAGGTGTCGGCGAGTATCTCGACAAGAAGAGCAAAGCAAAGTTCATAAGTGAAGAGACCTTTCAGCGACTAGATTGCACGGAGGTTCTTCCGGGTGATGTTCTGGTTTCCCGATTGCCGGATCCAGTCGGCCGCGCTTGTATTGCACCAAGCCTCGGCACACGACAGATAACTGCTGTGGACTGCTCGATCATCAGATTCGATCAAAGTCGCCTTATTCCGGAACTCTTTGTGGCATACGCAAAATCCGAGCGCTATTACAGACACATTGGGAGATATTTGACCGGAAGCACTCGACCGCGAATCAGTCGATCAAATCTTGCGAAAGTTCAGATCCCCCTACCACCGCTTGAGGTGCAGCGGGAGATCGTCGCCGAGATCGACGGCTACCAGAAGGTCATCGACGGCGCCCGCGCCGTAATCGAAAACTACCGCCCTCACATCCCCATCAACCCCAACTGGCCGGAAACGACAGTTGGAGAATCTTGCGAAGTCAAAGGTGGAAAGCGGCTTCCAAAAGGCGAGTATTTTTCGGGAACACCTACCAAACATCCTTATATTCGAGTTGCCGATTTTCAACGCCAGTCAGTTAACGAAGGCAATTTGGTGTTTATCTCTGATGAGATTCACCAACAGATTGCCCGTTATACGATTTCGTCTGCCGATGTATACATCTCAATAGCAGGCACAATTGGCCTGATTGGGACTATTCCCGAATCGCTCAATGGCGCGAACCTCACGGAAAATGCAGCAAAGTTGGTCTTCGACGCGAGCAGGATTGATGGGCGATTTCTTGCCATCGTTGGGAATACCAAATCAGTTCAAGATCAGATTCGTAACCTCACCCACTCAGTTGGCGTTCCGAAGCTAGCTCTACGACGAATCAAGACTCTACGGATTCCGCTACCACCCTTGGAGGTCCAGCGGGAAATCGCCGATGAGATTGAATCCGAGCAAGCTGTCGTCAACGCCAACCGCGAGCTAATCGAACGCTTCGAGCAAAAAATCCACGCCGCCATTGGCCGGGTGTGGGCTCATGATGAGAGCGTTGCGCATTGAGCATGTTCGGCTTGCGCAAGACTGTCGCTCAAACTCAAGAACTTCTTACGACAGTCCTGCTCTCTCGATGATTTTCCTCGCGAGTTTCTTGAAGTCGTTGCGTGCATCATTCACTGCGGCCGAATGCCCACCTATGGCTCCGTCGGCTGCTGTCAGATCAAATATCGGTTTTCGGCTCTCCTGCGCCATCGGGACTAAGCTACGGTAGTGCTTTACGGTCGCTAGGCGGTGCTCGTCAGTTTCCGGCGAAGCGGGAAACTTGCCGTTTTGTTCATCCAGCAGATTCCTGGCGTACTCCTCCGGCATCCGGTTGACCCATTGGTCATACGCTTTGACTGGACGGCTTAGCCGGACGCTGTGTTGTTGCACTATATAGCCGAGAGGCTCCATTTTCCCTTCCGGCAACGGGAATTCTAGCGAGGGATCGTCTTTCTTTCTTTCGTACCAATGT
>JAPOVO010000058.1 GCA_026708165.1 Chloroflexota bacterium
CTCTCCCTTGAGGGGAGAGGGATAGGGTGAGGGTGAAAATCGCACCGCCCCAAACCCAAGACATCACCAGTCACTCTGCCCCATCATTCAACCGCTCCTCAGCTCTTGCACCCTGCGGCGCAGCGGGCGATATACATGTTCGTTGAGCACGGCGACGGCCCCCCGGTCGGACTGATCTCGGGTCACTCCCACCTGCGCCTCGATTGCACCTCGGACGGTATCGAGCGCATCCCCTGCCAGCTTTTTCGCATTGTCGCGCATACCACCAGCGTCGGCGCTGGCGGCGCCGCGACCCAACTCGACGGCATCCAGGTACGCGCTGCCGCATTCCCGCCGCCCGATCCAGTAGTCCACGTACTCCCGGCCCGCCTCCGCCGTCTTTTCGCCAGCCGACTTGGCAGCGCTCAAAGCCCGGATATAGCACTCGCGCACCTCGGCCAAACGGTCCGAAAACGGCTCGTCCGTCCAGTGCCTCAGCATCATCCCCGGCACCGGAAACGTCACCCCCAGCGCATGCTGTTCAAGGATCACGGTCGCCGCCTCCACCTCGTGAAAGACCGTCAGCAGGTCTTCGACGCAGTTCCGCCCGCAGACCTTGCTTATCTGGTCGCTTGAAACCTCGTCAGGCGTAACCTCGCGCTCCCACGAGGTGCGGGCAAGATACGAAACCGTGCGATCATGGTCTCCGATCAGCCAGTAGCGGGTCGTAAATCCCGCCCACCCGTACCGCTTCATCTCCGTCGACAGACCGTGCAGCGAGCCCGCCGTAAGCTGCGGAAGCACGCCCACGTTGTCGTCGTGCAGAGTGAATATCAGCGTGGCGGGGAGCGACTCGTCCGGGAATTTGGCGAGAACGCCCGGGCGTCTGAGGATGTTCGACGACGTATAGTCCACGAAGTTCTGCGTCTCGGATCCTCGCGGCACTATCGCCTTTAGCACCGGAATCAGTTCGTCCGCCACGCTGTCGAAAATCAACTTGATCCCAGGACGGCTGGAGCCTTTGACCGCGTCCGTGTCGTTGAGCAGTCGGTCGTAGAAGTAGAGGTTGACGATATCGCCCTTGACCTCGTTCACCGCCCGCGCCGCGCCGCCCGGATAGACCGTCCTCTTCGCGGCCTCCGCCAGCACCGACTCCAGGCTCGCCACTTGCTCGACTCCATATCGCTCGTCCAGCGCCTGCCACGCCCGCTCGTACCCTGACACCCATTGCCGCTGCTCCGGCATATCCAGCGACAGCTTGTCCGCTTCCGGGTAGGTTTCGATTGTTGCCCGAAGCGCCGAACCCGCAAGGTCCAGAAGCTCCGGACCGTCCGGCGCTACCGACTCGCCCGGCACTACGGTGATCTCGCCCCACTGAGCGCGGGAGTATTGAAAATCCCCCAAAACCGCCCCGAATTCCGCCGGAAACTCGTAAGTCCCCGCGAGCAGCACGACTTCCATCCCCCGCGACTTCGCATAATGCATGATCGCGCGGACATGTTGCCTCGCCGCCTCGGCCAGCTCTTCGTATTCGCCGCCCAGGGGCAGGTCGGGATTCCAGAACTCCGCCCGGTCGTCGAAAAGCTCCCGCCCGATCATGTCGTCCGTAATCGGATAACGGAATCCAAACCACAGCGTGCCGGAGCTCCGCGTGACGTCCCGGCAAGAGAAATGCAGAAACGGTTGGTATGCGTAGATATAGACGTAGATCCGATTGAACTTCAGCTTCGCAAGCTGGTCCAGTACCGGCTCGTAGTCCGCGATTCCCCACGATTCCGGCCCGCAGGCGAAATCGTTGACCACCCGCCACTGGCGGATCGGGAACTCCGGTTCCATAACGTCGTCAACGTCCGGCAGCCATAGCGCCCGCCGCTGCGGAACGACGTCGCCGTGAAGCAGAAACCGTACGCCCCAGCGTTCGGCCAGTTCGTATACCGACCACAGCGTCGCCCTCGGACTGCCCCCGCCCACCAGGAACGCCCGGCGGTTCCGTTGCCGCAGCCTCCGCAGCACAAACCCCTGATCGCTGACCTTCGGAAAGGCCCGCCGCGCTGTCGCGCGCCCGATCGCCCGATTCGTCGCCGGACTGCCTACCAGGAATAGAACTTCACCCGGACCGGCCGCATCGTGACCTATCGACACTTCCGCGCCGAAGCACTCTCGCAAGTACCGTTCGAGCTCCGACGCGGCAAACTGCTCCAGTTCCGGCGCGTCCGAACCGATTACGACGTGGGCGCGTGTCAACGAATTCTCTCCGGTCGACTGGTTACCCAACCTCGCCGCAGTCTAGGCTCAACTCCCAATCCGCGCCAGCACCGAACGCAGACTCAGAAACCGAGTTGACATGTC
>JAPOVO010000263.1 GCA_026708165.1 Chloroflexota bacterium
GCCTGCCTCCCGCGCCGGCCGCCAGCGCCCGGCGCCCGCGGCGGCTCCCGGCGCGGCGATGCCGGTTACGTCGGCCCCGCGCGCCCGCATAGAGGTAAACGCCTCGTGACCAGGCGTATCGATAAAGGTAAGCAGGCTGTCCTCGACCTGCACCTGGTAAGCACCGATGCTCTGGGTGATGCCGCCGATCTCGCCTTTCGCCACGCTCGATTTCCTAATCGAGTCGAGCAAGGTGGTTTTCCCGTGATCGACATGCCCCATAACAGTGATTACCGGCGGCCGCGTTCCGGTCTCGCCCGCGGGCTCCGGGATATCCTCCTCAACGACTTTGCCGGCTTGTTCGACATCCGCCGTGGTCGCAAGTTCTGCTTCGATCTGCAAGTCGGCAAGCAAAATTGCCGCCGTCTCAAAATCGAGAACCGCGTTTATGTTGGTAACTATTCCACGACGGAACAGCTCACCAATTACTTCCGACGGGCTCATATTGATGAGCTCGCTGAGTTCGGGCACGGTGGTGGAATCCGAGAGCGTGACCTTGGACGGACGCTCTCGGACCGCGGTAGCCTGTTCCGCAGCTTCGGTATCGACCTGCTGCGGAGCGGCACGGCGCGGCGGTCGGCGTCTCGGCGGGCGATAGCGCCCCCTGCTACGCGGCGGCATTGCACAACTCGTGAAAAGAAACAGCGGGAAGTCCAACCCTCACGAAGACACCCCCACTCTTAAAGCAATATCCTGGAATTCGGAACGCAGCTTGTCTATGGCACTGGTCTCCACCGGAACGTGAAGCGCCCTTTGGATAGCACCGCGATTGACAGCGGCTTCCCAGCACTTGACCGACTGGCAAACATAGGCGCCGCGTCCCGGCAGACGCCCGCTCAAGTCCAGACTCAAAGACCCGTCAGTGCCCCGTACGATCCGCAGGAGCTCATCCTTAGCCACTTTGAGCCAGCACACAATACACGAGCGCTTTGGGATATGTTTGCGCATCGCCTAGCTCCGGTCCTGATTGGCCGTATCCGGCACATCGACCGCGACCTGCAATTCATCGTCTTCACCGCCGGCATCGTCTGCCGTGACTCCCAACGTATCGAGCATTTCTTCGACTCCCGGCGTCGCTTCGACATGCAGGCGATCCGGCGCGGAAGCGTCTCTTATGTTTATCCTCCAGCCGGTCAGGCGAGCTGCCAGTCGGGTGTTTTGCCCCTCCTTGCCAATGGCCAGCGAGACCATCTCCGGACTCACCAATACATCTGCAAGGTTTTCTTCAACATCCACCGATACATCCAGTACCTTCGCGGGGCTCAAAGCATTGGCCACGAACACCCGTGGATCGGAGTGATATTCGATTATCTCAACCTTTTCAGGCACCAGATCGCGTACGATGTTCTGGATACGCACCCCGCGAACGCCAACGCACGATCCAACCGGATCGAGCCCGTCCTGATTCGACAGGACCACCACCTTGGACCGAACGCCCGCGTCCCTAGCGATTGTTACGATTTCAACAGTGCCGTTGGCAACCTCGGGAATCTCGCGCTCGAACAGCCGCCTAACAAAATCGGGATGTCGGCGGGAGACCCTCAAAAGCGGTCCCCTACCGGTATCGTTGAGGCTTACCAGATATACCCGGATGCGCTGCCCAGGTCGGTAACGCTCTGTTGGAGTCTGCTCGTTGGGCGGCAGGATGCCCTCGGCTCTCCCGAACTCCAGGATTGCTCCTCGATTGTCAATTCGAGTAACTCGTCCGACGACAAGCTCCCCTACGTGGTCCGAATAGCGATCGTAGACGAGCGAGCGTTCGGCCTCTCGTAGCGTCTGAAACAGCGTTTGCCGGGCCTTCTGAGCCGCAATCCTGCCAAATCCCGCCGGAGTTATGTCAACCTGCACAATCTCGGCTAACTTGGCGGAGTTATCAATTCTCCTGGCCGCCTCGAGCGATATCTCGGTCGCCTCGTCACTAACCTCGTCAACGACGGTCCGGTTGGCGTAAATGATGAAAGTGCCCTGTTTGCCAACCTGCGCCTCAATGTCTTCAGCGGCGCCCGGCATATCGTGGTAAGCCGACTCGACCCCGGCGCGCACGGCCTCAAGCACGTCGTCTACCCGGAGGCCTTTTTCGGCTGCAATCTGCGCAAGGGCCAACTCGAAGTCGTTCTTCATAGCCCCCGCCTAGTTTGATTCAGCCGACTCGATGAGGGATCCGCGCCACCTCTAAATAGGTCGAACGAAAAATAAAAGTGGGACGATGCCCACTTCGCAGCATTTTCGGATAGACCGTCTGCTCTCCGCTCAGTATAGCACTCAAGACCCCG
>JAPOVO010000357.1 GCA_026708165.1 Chloroflexota bacterium
CCCACAATGGCAACCTGTGCACGATTTCGAAAATCGGGGTGAAACTGCCCAGAGCCAGGACCAAGGCTCCCGCCGCCAAGCCACCGAGAAAGATGACGGTCGGTTCCTTGCGACGCGTCCAAACCGCGAGAGCTATCAACGGGATCGCGAGCAGTCCAGAATAGGCCAGCGACTCAGCTTGCGCATGACCATCGAGCACCCTGGGAATGTCAAAGCTCGGGTAGATGTAGCCCAAGAGCAGACCCCACGGTGAAGCCGATCCGGTTGCTGCTGTCGCGAAGTCGAGTCCGTGGGCCCGAAGCGATTCGGCGGTTACCGCGAACACTGGCAGAAGCCTTGGCGCGCCAGCCGCAAGTGCCACCACCAGTACGAACGCCAGGCACCCAACGAACCTGAGTGCTCTCCCAATCCCACCGCTGCGGCCGAGCTGCACAGCGCGAAATATGCCGTAGGCTCCTGCCGCACTTACGTACATCATCGCCATCTGCGGGTGACCGGCTATGATCGCGACAACGACTATGATCGACAGCACAGGAACGAACAGAAGCCGCCCCCGCGCAATCTTCTCAACTGCCGCAATCCCCGCGGGCAGTACGAACGCTATGTCTGCGTAGTTGAGAAACCGTGAGGTCGCGAACACGAACGGGCCTAGGGCGTACAGGTGCGCGGCCAGGAACCCCGCAGTTCTATTCAGCCCCCAGGTCCGTGCGAGCCAGTATGCCGATAGCGCCGCGAGCACCAGGCCAAAGGCGGTTTGGGCATGGTAGGCCAGCGGCATTGGAAAGAGCGTCAGAAACAACCAGGTCACCGGGTAGAACCAGCCGAATTCCGAAAACGGAACTGGGAAACCGCCAAGATAGCCATCGGTCCACAATGGCAATTCGCCTGACCTGAGCGCGGCCTGAAGGAACTCGTAACGGGGGCTGTAACTGAGGAGAAAATCGAAGTCCAGCCACACTTGGTTTTCGAACAGCAGTCGGCGATACAAGATCAGAAGCGGAATCAGCATCCCTGCGACGACCAGCAGATATGGCTTGCTGACCCTATAGCGGGAAAGTGCGGACCGGCGGGTCAATCCAGCTTCCCGAGAAATGCCTTGACGAGCGCGGCTCGTGAATTCCAGGAGTATCCGCGCGCGACCTCCCGGGCGTTGAGAGTGAGCTTATTCCGCAACTGTTCATCCATCGCGACTCGCTCGATTCCGGCCGCAAGGGCGGCGGGATCGTCGGGTTTAACCAGAAGCGCCGAATGATGGGGCCGTACGATTTCGCGCACGGCCGGAACGTCGGACGCCACGACGGGCTTGCCGGACGCCAAATACTCGAACAGCTTGAGCGGCGAGGTGTATTTTGCCGAAATCTCGGCTTTGCTTGAATTCGGCAGAACGGCTACATCTGCGGCTGCCGGCTTGAGCGCGGCGTCGTGAACGGGTAGTTGACCGACGACCCGGATGCGCTCGTTGGTCGAAGCAAGATCCTGAATCCTGCTCAAGTCCGGTTCGATGCCGCCAACGAGGACGATGCGCCACTGGTGAGGCAGATGCCGGGCCGCGTCAACCAGCGTGTCTACGCCCTTCCATGGAAAGAAGTGGCCCGTATAAACCGCCATCGTGGAGTCCGAGTCTATTCCAAGACGTTCTCTCGCCAGTGACTTTGCGGGGAGACTCGAATAGGCGTCAAAGTCCACGCCGTCGCGTGCGGTAAGGATGCTCTGCGGATCGAAACCCATTTCGATGTACCAATCGCGAAGGTGGTCGGAAATGGCGACGATGGCGTCGGCGCGGCGTGCGGACCACAGGTGGAGCTTCCTGGCGAAATTCGACCGAGGCAGCGTATGCACTTCGAACACGAAAAGCCTGCCACGTCCGGTGGAAAGCAGGTTCAGGATTGTGAGGACGAGCAGATCGCGGGAATACAGGACGCAGGCGGGCAGTCTGGCAACGAACAGGAGCGCGGCGAAAGTGAAAGTCAAGATCTGAATGAAATGTGCGACTCGGGGCGCCGGTCCCGAAGCCAGCCAGGGCCAGTCAAGGGTGACCCTTTTGACAGGATCGATGCACGGCAGCCCGACGAGTCCGAAGCATTCTTTGACTGAGTAGTAGTCGAACACGTTTCGCACGCGCTTCATAAGCTCGGTGTTGGCGCGGACGGGATAGACCATTCGTACGCGCTGGAAGACTGTCGAGAACCCGGCTGCCATCTGCATAATCTGCAATACGTGCGCACGCTCGCTGGGGACCCGCACGTTGGCAACCATTACGAGTTCCCGGAACACCGCGGGAGTGCTCAACGCCGGTAGGAGACGGA
>JAPOVO010000003.1 GCA_026708165.1 Chloroflexota bacterium
GACTTCGAGCGGTCCGGCGAGGGCGGTCTCGACGGCATCATCACCCGTTTCGAGAACCAGCGCCTGCTCCATTACTGCTGGGGACTCTCCACGATCTGCTGGGAGCTCGAAGAAGATGACGCCGGTTGCCGATACCGCTTCATCCACTCCGGCCAGAAGCCGCGCCTCATCCCGGACGAAGAGGGCTTGGCCGCCGGATGGCACGCCTGGCTGGAAGACCTTGAGCTATACCTGGACGGCGGCGCGCCGACTCACGAGCTGAACAGCCCGCGCTGGATCGAGCTCAAACGCCAGTACCGCCCTCTCCTCGAAGCCGCCCTCGGCGACGCCTTAACGCCGAACGAGTAACGGGTTTAGATGTTGAAGGCGCTCGACGCTGGACGGTTCTTCGACCAGTAGGGCGACTAGGGCCGACGAGTCCCAATATTTCACAGGCCCTCGTCCCTTTCCGCTGTTACGGTGCGGCTGGCACTAAAACCCTCGGCAAGGTCTGGAACCGACGCGCCAAACAAACGATCAACGTCCAGAACGGTCCGCGGGGGATCGGCAACCCCTCGCTGTACCAGCGCCGCAGCAGCCTCATCGACCGTCAGCTCGGCCATGTTATGCGGCTCGATCCGGGCCACGGGTTTGCCGTAGTGGGTGATAAGCACAGTCTCGCCCCGTCGAACCCCTTCCAGGAGCGCGTTGAGACTGTTCTTGGCCCCGGTTACGCTGACACTCTTCATCAGGCGATCCTAGCCTGATTTCACGTGGGGGAGTTCCGGGCCATCGACTAACAACATTAGCCGCACCGGGTATTGACACTCGCTGATAGCCTAGATGGGCTTGCCAAAGTCTGGATCCCAGAAGAAAACAGCCCCGTTCGAGCTCCGATCGAGGCGCCAGACATCCTCAACGACCTAAAGGCCTTCCTCGCATACCTCCATACACCCTGAACATTGAGCTTCGTTAACCCACGATCCGCTCGTAGACCCGTCACTTCGATGGGGCTGCGGCCCTCGCCGGACCGGCGCCGCGGTCGAGACTCGTCGCCCATCACAAGGCCGCGCCGCGCGCGAGTGGGATTGTTGAGACGCATACCGCTGGCGATTGCTGTGGCGTCCCTCATAGCCGCCACCCTCATCGCTCCGGCCAGCGCCGCGCCCCATTGTTCCCCCGGCCAGGAGCCGGAGTTCGTCTTCGGCTTCGCTCATCTCAAGTCTCTGCTCGGTGACAAGATGGGCGACCCAATAGAGTGCGAGCACGCCAATCCCGAGAACGGCGACACCCTCCAAAACACGACAACCGGACTGGCTTTCTACCGCAAGTCCACCAACACGCCTACATTTACCAACGGCTGGGACCATTGGGCCTGGACGGCGGAGGGGCTTGTCTACTGGACGGGAAGCGCAGTGGATCCGCCGGGATCGGCGGCGCCCGTTTCGCCATCCGAACCGGAGCCTTCACCGGACCAAATCGACCGCGCGATCTCGGCAGGTTTCGGAATTTTGGAGGCTCGCCAGGGGCAGGTGCCGGGCCTTGCCGAAGTACTGATCACGTTACGCGAAGTGCGGGACCGAATCTCGTTCTCTGTGTTGCCGGAAGACGAGTTAGGCAGGTACGAGATTGAAACGCGTTCGATAGTCCTGAGCAACACGCTGACCGGCGAGCCTGCCGAAGTCGTGGCTGCGGTCCTGGCTCACGAAGGTCAACACGCACTGGACCATAATCTCGGGCGAATCCCCGGCAAGCCCTTGGCCTGCTTCGACGCTGAAGTACGCGCATTTGATATTCAGACTGCTTTGTGGCAGGTGATTTGGGGATCCCAGGGGATGCCGGCTCCCGTCTCCAATGTCCAGTTCGACTTCAATCGCATGCTCGAAATCAAGCAGGAAAGTCCGATAACCCACGTCAATACGGTGGTCGAGATTTATGGCGATCAGTGTGGGGAAATCCTTTCCGCCACACACTTCCCTCAATTGAAGGGGACACCCGCGGCCGACCGCTAGGCAGAGAGGCGAATCCAGTCCTCGAAGCCGTCTCCTCGGCCCGTCACAGCGACCGTCTGGGACCTTCAGCGCAGTCCGATAGCCACCTTTCTAATAGCTCCGGCTACGTCCGCGATGTCGTTATCACCGTAGTTCTCGTTGAAGGTAAACGTAACCAGCGATTCCAGCGCCCTGTCGGTGATCGGGCACATGCCCTCGCCGTATTCCAGCTTTCTATCCGTGTACTGGCTGCCGAACGGAAAGGCCGAATCGCCGAAGGTCTTCCCGACAGCGAGCGCCTCCGCACATCCGTAACTCGGTTTG
>JAPOVO010000106.1 GCA_026708165.1 Chloroflexota bacterium
AAGGGGTCTGTCGGTGCCCCCCTCGCCCGCGCAATCCGCCAAATCTCAGCTCGTGATCCGATTTGGAGCCCCCAGACCCAAAGAAGTGAGCCTGACGCAGACGGCGCGCCCCTGACGCCACCCAATGACAGAATTCCAGGTAGTGCAAGAACTTTCGTGGACAATACTCGGTCAGGCGACCCTGGTTGCGGCGCTCCTGCTCCTCTTCCTCGGATTTGTCGGCCTCCTGCCGGCCCGACTGCTGCTATCCGGCGGCCCTTGGTCCAGGTACTGGTTCGTTCTCGCCCCGTTCATCGGGTGGCTCCTGGCGATAACCGTCTCCTACTACTTCAACGCCCGCTGGCTCACCACGACCCAGATATTCTGGCTGCTTCTAGGGCTTGGCGTTCTAGGCGCTGCGGTTACGCTGAGACGATTCCGGACCGTCCGTTGGGACTTCGGCGACCGGTGGATCGCCTTATCCGCCATTGTCGGTCTGCTGCTTTTCATAGTCGCGGTTCTGCCTCATGCCCGCGACGACTCCCTCGGACTCCTGGCGCTCAACATCGATGAAGACCTCTACTATCCCTACGCCGAGCATCTAAAGCACTCTCCCGCCACCATGAGCGGCGCGTCCGACGGCCCGTTCCTCGAACTGGAACAGTCCGACCGTTTCAGGTCCAGGGGGCAAGGATTCGTCTATACCCTCTCGCTCGCAAGCATCGTCTCACGCACTCCCACCTTCCTCGCCTACATGCCCACGATCTATCTCTTGCTTAGCCTTTCCGTTGTTTCCGTGTTCCTGTTTGCGAGGATAGGTCTGGACCAAGGTCCAAAGACGTCCTTCCTGGCTGCCGGACTCTATGGGCTGAATGGATTGCCGCTTTGGTTCAGCTCCATGGGATTCGGCCCGCACACGGTCGCGTTCGCTTTCTTGCCCCTGGCGTTCGGCGCAGTGATTGCGGCCATGCGCCACGGCGGCGTCAGGCCGGCAATACTGGCCGGTTGGGTTTCGGCTGGCCTGCTGTCGTCCTACTTCTGGGGCATAAGCGGCATGTTCGCCGCCACAGCCGCACCGCTGGCTCTGCTCCTCGCACTAGCAAAAGCACCGCGAATCAGTCGAATCCGGACCGTGCTGATTATCGGACTCGCCGGACTCGCCACCGGCGCCCCGGGCTTGTTTCAATTCTTCAAGTGGGCCTTGCCGCAAATTACCACCCTGGCCAGCGACCTCAACGGTCTATTCGGAAACGCATGGGGGGACCTCACGTTCCCAGCCCCGCGCACCTCAACCGGCGTCCGCGCTTACCACATGGTGAACGACCCCGAGGGCATGGAGCGTCTACTCGGAACTCACGTCTGGGGAATCTTGCAAAGCCTCGAGCTCCCGGCGTGGATTGGTTTCATAGCGCTGGCGATCATCGCGCTCGCGACAATGCGCCGTGAGAGGTTGCCCGCCTTGATTCTGGCTGCGGCGTTCGCCGCGTTTGGGCTTTGGGTCCGGATAGGTCCCGGATACCAGTACGGCTACTTTAAGACGCTGTCTTACGTAGCGTTCTTCGTCGATACCCTGCTCGCGGCGGGTCTTGTCGCAGCCTGGACCGGTTTCGGCCGCCCCGCTGTTGCCGCGTGGCCGCGAGCCATGGCCCGCTTCAGTGCAATGGCAAGCCTGCGAGTTCTCACTGCCGCAGTCCTGCTGTTGGTCGGCGCCCTCACCGCCGTCAACACCATTCAAACGTTCCGATGGTATTGGACAGGATTCACGTGGAATATGCCCGGCGAAATCGTGCATGAGGCTCGCCGACTCGCCCGCTCCGTGCCCGAGGGGGCGACCGTAAGACTCTCGCCTCATTTCCAATACCCGCTGGTTCCCGGCATCCTCGGGTCCGGCCCCCCACCCCGGGGATTCACCTTCGGCCCCCCCGCGCGGAGTCTGTGGAATGCCCGTACTGCCGCCATCCTTGGAGCCGAGATGTACGGTCGAAACTACTTCACTGCGGGCCGCACGCCCGGATTCAAGCAGGACGTGCGAACGATGCCGCCCGATCCCGACTTCTTCGTACTCGGCAGCCATCAGGACGCTCGAATCCACGGCTTCCTTCAAAGCGAGAACCTCACACCGGAAGGTACGCTTGCGCTCTATCGCTACAAACCGGCCGACATCATGACTGGTTCTGAGGTGGCGGAGTCGTTCGGCGGTTCGAGTTTCTTCACCAGAGCGCGTCCGTTCGTCGCCACAGTGGCCGCCGACGCGATTTCAGCCGATCCCGAAGCCGTGAGTCAAGCCTCTGGAGCCAGCCGCCGGATATTGCTGG
>JAPOVO010000091.1 GCA_026708165.1 Chloroflexota bacterium
CTGTGCCTCTCCGCCGGCCAGACTATCGGCGCTACGGTCGAGGGTCAGATAGGAAAGCCCCACCCGTTCGAGGAAGTCGAGCCGGAGGTCGATCTCGCGGAGAATCTGGTCGGCGATCCTGGCTTCGCGCGGCTGAAGCTCCGACGACTTGAGAAACGCGCGCGCCTTTGCGACGGGCATGGCGTTGACCTGGGCGATGCTGAGCCCCTGAAACCGGACACTGAGACTTTCGGCGCGCAATCGCGCGCCGTTGCAGGTCTGACAGGTTCGATGGGAGACAAGCTTGTGCGCCCACTCCACGCGGCCCGACTTCGATCGCCGCCGCAGGAGGGGGATCAATCCGCGCCAGGCGCGCTCTACAGCGCCGCTCTCACCTTCCGCTGACTGCGTACGGGCGGACTTGCGCCGGCGGGACCCGTACAGAATCACGTCGCGCTGCTCGTCCGAAAGGTCCTTCCAGGGCGTGTCGATACTGAATTCGAACGCCCTGGCGAGCCGCTCCCAGCTACGCATAGGCATCCGCGCGTAGAGCGTGTAGCCGGAGTTGTTGGTGAGAGCGATGGCGCCGTCCCTGATGCTCAGCTCGGGGTCCCGGATCAGCTTGTCGGGATCGAGATCGAGCACCCGGCCCAGCCCCTGGCACGTGCGGCACGAGCCTCGGCGGCTATTGAAGCTGAATGAGGCTGGTTCGGGCGGTTCGACGCTGGCGCCGCAGCCGGGACAGCCGTATTTCGAGCTCAGCAGTTCGTCGCCGGCTTTGGTTGAGCTGATCACCATTCCGTCGGCAAGCTCGGTCGCGGTCTCGACGGAGTCGGTGATCCGTTCCCGATTGCCCTCGGCGATTCTGATTCGATCGACAACTACTTCGATGTCGTGCCACTTGGTGCGCGCGAGCCTGGGGGCCTCGTCGAGGCGGTGAACCACGCCGTCGAATCTGGCCCGAACGTATCCGCCGCGCCGCCACTGAGCGATCAGCTCTGTGTGCTCGCCCTTGCGATGGCGCACGACGGGGGCCAGTATCAGCGCCATTTCGCCGCCGCCGGTTTCGAGCAGGTGGTCGACGATTTGCCCCACGGTCTGGGGGCGAATCCGCGTATCGCAGCGATGGCAGTGGACCTGACCGATCCGGGCGAAGAGGAGCCGCAGATAGTCGCTGACTTCGGTGATCGTCCCGACGGTGGACCGAGGGTTGCGGTTGGCCGACCGCTGGTCGATCGCCGCCGCCGGTGAAAGTCCCTCGATGTGATCGACGCGGGGGCGCTCCATCTGGCCGAGGAACTGCCGGGCGTAGGAGGACAGCGACTCGATGTAACGGCGCTGGCCTTCTCGAAAGATCGTGTCGAACGCGAGCGAGGACTTACCCGAACCGCTGAGACCGGAGATGACGGTCAGGGCCTCGTGAGGGATGTCGAGATCCAACCCCTGGAGGTTGTTTTCGCTGGCGCCCCGAACAGATATCTTTCGCATGGCAGAACGCGCATTTTATCGCGTTTGGGCCTCGGAGCGCGCGCTCGGTGTTGCGTTCCGTTCTAGGGGGCTGAGACCTGTCTAGCCGTTGAGCATCTCGATGAAGTCTCGCCGGAACGCCTGGAGGTCCAGCGACTCGGCGACGAAGTTGAGGTCGCTCGGCTCGCCCTCTGGCACCGGCCTGCCAGTGGTGCGCCCCCGATCCGTGGAATCGTCGAGTCCGACGCTGATTCGCCGGGGCGTCAGCTCGAACGCGCCCGGATTGATCGCGTAGTAGACCGTGATTGGGTCGTACAACGCGACGCCCGCCTCTTGTTTCAGTTCCAGCAGGGTCTCGTAGAACCCGCTCATCATCCGGATGACGGGCCGCCGGATGTCCTCGTCGCACAGCGCCTCGAAGTAGTTGCTGTGAAACTTGAGAGGGTCGCATACTTCGAGAGGCACGACCGCCGTGCGGACCGGGAACTGGAAGACAATATCCGCGGCCTCGGGGTCCACGTATATGTTGAATTCCGATCCGTGGGGCATGTTGCCCGGTCCCACGAACGTTCCCCCCATCACCACTATTTCCCGGACTCGGGACATGGCTTCGGCGTCCAGCAGGATCGCCTGCGCGACATTGGTCAAAGGGCCGAGCGCTATGAGGGTGATCGGCTGCTTGGAATTGCGGACGATCTCGACGATTCGGGCCGCCGCGTCGTCGGTGAGGCTCGTGGGGCGGTCCTGTCTGAGCCCGGCCAGTCCGCCCTTTCCGTGTACCGGAGCTGTTTCCAGGTCGCGCCGCAGCGGCTTGCGAGCGCCGGTATAGAGCGGTATGTCGTTG
>JAPOVO010000487.1 GCA_026708165.1 Chloroflexota bacterium
CATACGGGCCTCGAATCGATCGAACGCTCAGCGACCGATGATGGGCTTGACGTAGTGATTGCATTCAGAAAGGTACTTCCCCCACACAGTGGGGTCAAGACTGACTGGCTACCCCAGAGTCCCCATCGACGGCGAGCGATTCGGCCGTGAGGGGTGCCGTGGTCATGGCAAGGTCGTCACAGGCGAGCACCGCTATATAGGACCAAGATCGGGACTAGCTGACGCATGGCTGTTGCCGCGGAGGTTCGAAATCACGACCGATCACTGTACCCGAAACACCTTCATCGCCTCATCCCCGAGATGATTGATCACCTTCACCGCGATCCTCCCCGTCCGGGGCATCGCAAAGGGCCGTGACCGCGCTCTTCGGAGCGATTCCCACGCCTCCTTGTCGATCTCGGCCGTGACCGACGTCTTCAGGCTCTTGTAGGGATCCCTCGCACCCAGGAAGTACGCGTGGCGGACGAAGAAGCTCTCCTCGTCGTACTCGGTGTCGATGAACCAGCAGGCGATTCCGTCCACATCGTCGCTCCGGATCTCTCCCTTGCCGGGGTCGAAGACGTCGATGCCGCGGACCTCGACCGAGATCTCATCGTCGGCCTCGTCGTGGATCTGGATGTCGGGCTCGCCGAAGACGACGAAGAGGTTACCCGCCTCCGTCTGCTTGAGATCGGTCGCCATGTGAAGGTCGGCGTTCATGCGGGCCTTGAGGACTGGCATCCGGCCGAGCTTGTCGAGGTCGGAGCACGCGGCGTCGTAGCTGAAGGCGCAGGCGATGAGCGTGTCGAAGCGGAACTCGGCCGCCTCCCTGGCCGCCGCGGCCAGATCGGGGCGCGACACGGTGCCGAACTCGGGGCCGATCATGATGCCCGCGCGCCGGGATCGACTCCTGTCCTGGTAGTGGCCCTCGGCGCAGATGTAGGTACCCGGCCACCCGGTGACGGAGGAGAACGTGATCCGGTCGCTCTTCCGTGCCTGCTGGACGCCGGACATGCGGAGGTTCTCCAGCATGATGGCGGCGAAGTCCCGCGTCTCGCCGTAATCGACGGTCGAAGGCTCGGCCACCTTGTCGATCAGCTCGTCGTTCTCGTCGACGGCGAGAAGGCGGTGGGGGGACAGGCTCTCCACGGTGAACGGACCGGCGACGCGGACGGCCTTCCTGTCCTCGTACGGCTTGTCGTAGAGATACTCGAAGGGGGCGTTGGCGGCGCTCGAGGCGTCGATGTCCTTCTGACGTGCGATGCGGGCCTTCCACCAGGCGGCGTGGAGCTCCTTGGCCTCGGTCGTCCATTCGTCGTCCGAGTCGCGCGGGATCTCCCATTCCTCCCAAGACTCGCCCAGTGCCGCATTCAGATCGTGGCGGAGGGGCTCGAGGGTTTCCTGGTGCCGCTCCCAGATGACGTCGATCTCGGCGTTGTTGGCGATCTGCTTCAGGGTGATGTGGGGGACTCGCTGGTACACGAATCCCTGGCGGATGCGACCGTAGGTGGGCTCATTGGACGGGACCCTCCGCGTGATTTGGGCTTCCTTGTTCTGGCCTTCGGCGCTGTCGGCAAGCAGGTAGTAGGGGTAGCGGGCACCCATGATGCGGGCGCGGGCCAGCGCGAGAGCGACGCGGGAGGTGTCGATGGTGATCCAGCGGCGGCCCCACTGCTCGGCGACGTAGGCCGTGGTGCCGGCGCCACAGGTGGGGTCGAGGACGAGGTCGCCGGGGTCGGTGGTCATGAGGATGCAGCGTTGGATGACCTTGGGGTTCGTCTGCACAACATAGGTCTTGTCTCGCAAGAACCCGCTTCCAGTGTCTCTCCATGCTGCGGTTATAGGAAGCCTCGGGGAATCCACTAGGAAACGTCGATAAGCAAGGTTGATTCCGCTCGGCATAATCCTATCGGCCTTGCTCAGTCGGGTCATTCCGTTTGCCGTCGTGGACCAGCCTCTGCCTCCTCGCGGGAAGAACTCCTGACCTTGGCACATCACCGCGAAGTGCATTGCCGACCCAGGACCAGAGGGGCGGCCCTGGCGCTGGGAGGTAGCGTCCCCTTTCATGAAGACTCGATCTCCCTTCGCGAGAGTTCCGTCAAAGGGCTTCTCCCGTAGGGTTGAACCCTGCACGAAGCGGTAACCGGTCCCACCGCGCCCACCGATGACCTTTTCTCGAGTTAAGGAGCGAAACTTAGTGTGATCCCTGCTCTTGGCATACCATAGAATGAAATCGTTGCTCTGGGCCAATAGAGCAGATGTCTGACCAGTCGTCGTCTCAAATGAAATCAAGGAAGCGAAATTGTCCTCC
>JAPOVO010000384.1 GCA_026708165.1 Chloroflexota bacterium
GGTGACGGTGCTCTTCGCGTCAGCCGTCACGGGCGCGCCCATCGCCAGTATGGCGAAGACGGCCAGGATTACGAGAAACTTCCGCATGGGATTTCCTCCTTTAAGGAATAGAACAGGTTACAAAAACCCACTCCGGTGAAGATGAAAACACCTCTTGAAATTCTGAGAATGTCGAGCCGTTTGCCTGCCCTTGTATTCAAGAAAATTATCACGGATGCGAATAAAGCGTCAAAGCTTGGGGAGGGTGATCCGCCACAAAGTTTCCTTGTGAACGCGAGGGCGTTTTGTGTATGTTTCCCGAATCGAGAAATGTATGAATGTGTCCAATGGTTCAACCGAGGGAGACTTTTCATGTCGGAGAACATCATCGGCTCGTGGTTTCGATATTTTCCAGAACACTATCTTTGGTCGCAGTTGATGAGCGGACAAATCAACATCGCCCCGATGGGTGGGTCGAACTTCCACGAAATCGATCAGATCGGCAAGCGGTTGAACGGGCGTGCCGGCGACGCCGAAGCTTGGCACGACGCGTGGTCCTGGATGTCGGACAAGACGCTGGCCCGAGCGGAGGATGAGGAGCGAAAAGGCCACACGCGCACCGCGATGGCGGCCTACGTGCGAAGCGCGATTTACCGCTACGCGAGCGAGCGTTTCGTCCATCCCGACGACCCGAGGAAATCCGAATCCTACAGAAAGCTCCTGCCCCACTACGAGAAGGGGATGAAATTCCGCGTGCCCGGGTTCGAGCGCGTGGAGGTTCCCTACGAGGAAGGCCCTCTGGCGGCGTACTTCCTTCCGCCCAAAAACCCGACGGGCCGTGATCCTTACGTCGCCTTTTTCGACGGGCTGGACGGCTCCAAGGAGATCACTGTCTTGTGGGGCGCGCTTGCTTTGATCGAGCGCGGCGTCGGGGTGCTCTGCGTGGACGGGCCGGGACAGGGGGAGACCCTCAGGCTGCGCAAGATACCGAGCCGTTTCGATTACGAGGTGGCGGGAACGGCGGCGTTCGATTTTCTGGATGCGCGCACCGAGGTGGATTCTGATCGGGTCGGCCTGATGGCCATGAGCATGGGCGGCTATTACGCGGCGCGCGTCGGCGGCTTCGGGCACCGGTGCGCGGGGGGTGTCACCTGGGGGGCGCATTTCGACTATCACGAGGTCTGGGTGCACAGGAGACGCGTGCTCGAGAGCGGCGGCACCATCTCCTCATCCGCCATCTGGCAACTGCCCTGGGTGCTGGGCGCGCCGGACATGGATTCCGCGATGGAAAAATGCAAGGCGTTCACTCTTGCGGGCGTCGCCGAGAAGATACGCATGCCCATCTGCATCACCCACGGCCAGGATGACAACATCGTGCCGGTCGAGATGGCCCACAGGCTCTATGAGGCGTGCGGTTCCGATGAAAAGGAACTTAAAGTTTTCACCGTAGAGGACGGCGGCAGCCAGCACTGCGCCTTTGACAACCTGCCGATGTGCGGGGACTGGATTGCGGACTGGTGGATGGACAGGTTCAAGACTGCGTAGGCAATATTTTCACGGCGGAGGTTTCCTGACTCGGAGACCTCCGCCTTTATCTTGTTCCCATGAGGAGAAGAAAATGGCGGAAGAAACCAGAGAGGAAAAGGTAAGGCGCATTACGGAGAAGATCCATGGCGACAGGGGCTTCGTCTATGACGTGCTCGGCTTCGGCGCGCAACTGGACCCGGATTATTTCGAAGTCTACTCGCAGATGCACTGGGGGTTTTTCAAGGAGGAGCCGCGCCATCTGGACCCCAAGACGCGAGAGCTCATCGAAATCGGCCTGCTCGCCTTCAAGGGCATGAAACACGAGGTCTACACCCACACGAAAAAGGCGCTGCGCCTGGGCGCGACGATGGAAGAGGCGCTCGAGGCGTTCGAGGTGGCGAGCATCGGCGGCGGCGCGCCCGTGCTGATGGAAGGCCTCTACGCGCTCAAGCGCATCGCCGACGAGCAGGCCGAAGAGGAAAAGGCGAAATCCGGCTGAGCGTTGGCCCGACGGAGTGATTTGTGAGAGTCTTGTAGCCTCCGGATGAAAAAATCTATCTTCCCGCGTGAAGGAGAAAGCCTTTTGGCTGCAGAAAAAGCGTCTTTGAGCGAAGAGCGCATGCAGGCGATGTACCGCGACATGCTGCGCATACGGAGGTTCGAGGAAACGGCGTTCGAGTTGTTCGAACAAGGCGAGGTCGTGGGCGGCATCCACGTGAGCATCGGCCAGGAGGGATGCTCGGTCGGTGCGTGCGGCACGCTCCGG
>JAPOVO010000496.1 GCA_026708165.1 Chloroflexota bacterium
CTGCAGGAATCTCGGCTGGATAAACACCTTCCTCCCATTGATCGTTCCCTTCTGGCTCGGCGTGGGCAACGCCTTCTTCATCTTCCTGCTCAGGCAGTTCTTCATGCGGGTCCCGCTGGATTACGATGATGCCGCCAGGATCGACGGTGCTGGCACGTTTCAGATCTTCTGGCGAATAGTATGTCCGCTGTCGTTTACGGGGCTCGGCACCGTTGCCATCTTCTCGTTCATCAACCACTGGAATGAGTTTTTCCACGCACTGATCTACTTGAACGAAATAAGCAAATACAACCTGGCGCTCGGATTGACCCAGTTCAGGGGATTTACCAGGTACGAGATATCCGCCTGGAACTTGCTCATGGCCGCCTCGCTGACGGCGCTGGTGCCGGTCTTGCTGGTGTTCTTCTTCGCCCAGCGGTACTTCATCCAGGGAATCGTAATCAGCGGCGTTAAGGGATAGCCGGCCCTTTCAGCCGTACGACGCCGCGTAACGCCCCGGCCCGCCGGCACATACAGCTAAAGGAAATAACCAGCACATGGCCCCCATCAGGACCGGACTGATAGGAACCGGCGCGCGCGCCCATTCCTACGGCAGCTACATCAGCGAAAACCAGGACGAATTCGAGCTGGCCGCGGTGGCGGACATCGTTCCCGACAAGCTGAACGGCTACGCCGACGAGTACCAAGTGCCCGCTTCCGCCAGGTATCCGAGCGTGGAAGAGCTGCTCGACCGCGGACCGGAGCTCGACGCTCTCGTAATCACGACCAACGACGCCAGCCACGAGCCTGTCGCAATTAGCGCGTTCCAGGCCAGCCTGCCCGTCCTGCTCGAAAAGCCGATAGCCACGTCGGCGGAAGGGGCATATTGCGTAGTCCACGGCGCGGACTCGAGGGGCTTATCGCTCACCATAGGTCTGGTGCTTCGCTACACGCCGTTCTACCGCAAAGTTAAAGAGCTCGTGGACGGCGGCGCCGTGGGTCGCATGATCCAGGTCGAAGCCAAGGAGGTGCTGCACGTCCATCACACAGCCACCTCGTTCATGCGCGAGCACTACCGCCGCCGGGAGGACTGTGGCAGCTTTATCCTCACGAAGTGCTGCCACGACTTCGACATCTTCAACTGGATCGTCGGCGCCAGCCCCGTGCGGGTCGCCTCGTTCGGCGGGCTCGACTACTTCTTGCCCCGGAGCGACGCCGCCCTGCGATGCTCCGAGTGCGACCGCACGCATGTCTGCCCCTTCTACGGTCCCCGGGCATACGGCAACCGCCGTTCGACCCCAAATACCGATCTGTGCGTCTATCACACCGAAAAAGACACCGTCGACAACCAGAACTGTCTGATCGAGTACGACAACGGCGTGCGCTTGGCGTTCTCCGTAATGATGCTCGGCGCGCGTGAGCGCCGTGAGATTCACATAGTCGGCGACGAGGGCGAGCTGCGGGGAGATTTCGAGAAGAACGAGATCGTGGTGGACCGCTTCTGGCCGACCGAGACCTGGCGCTTCGATCTCAGCACCCCCGCGCATGGCCACGGCGGCGGCGACAATGCGCTGATGTCGGACTTCCGTCATCAAATCCTGGGAACCGCCGAAGGTGGCCCGCTGGCCTCGGCGCTGGCCGCCCGTGAAAGCGTGATCGTCGGAGTAGGGATGGACGAGGCGCAGCGCTCCGGGCAGACCGTTGAGCTAGATCAGCTTCGCGCCCGCGGCGAATCCGCCATCCACGCGGGCGCGTCCTGACCCCCTTCCGGGACAAGCAAGACGCGAGCCGCACACTTACTGGAGTTGCGCCCATCCTCGACGAACGGCGCGTGGGCATGGCACGGGAGTGCCGGGCAGCATCGTCGCTATCGACCGTTAACTGAAGCTGCGGCTTCCGTATCCAGTCCCTAAGCGCAGACTCCCCGGACTAACCCGCGCCGGTATCCGATTCAAAGACCCCCATCAGATTGCCCAACGGATCGGCCGTCGTCGCCGACCACCCCACGCCCGGAATCGGCGACTTATCCTGCACAATCGAACCGCCGTTCTCGGTGACGGTCCTGAGGAAGTCATCTACCGAATCCACCTCCACAGTCAGAGCGATGGCCGGCTCCCCCTCCTCGGCCTTCGAGAGACCGCCGTTGATCCCCGGCTCGCCCTCAGGCCCGGTCGTCACCAGCCAGTAGTCCATCGGCCCGCCCCACTTCACAATCTCCCACCCAAACCCCTGCGACCAATACTCGATAGCCTCCTCCGGCTCCGAAACATTGATATCGAAATGCACAACTC
>JAPOVO010000379.1 GCA_026708165.1 Chloroflexota bacterium
TAGTACTTGACGGCGTCGCGTCCGGCCTCGATGCGGCGGATGGCCTCGTCGAGAGGCACGTCGAAGTAGAAGGCCATGGTGGGTTCCGGCGCGAATGAGTACAGCCGCCGCAGCCATTGCGAGCTCATCCCTCTTGCTCCGTCACGAGCGTAGGCGGTGTATACGTAGCGGTCGGCCAGCACGATGGCCCCGGCGCGCAGCGCGGGGAGAATCTGGTCGTTAACCCGGTTGGCGAAGTCGCAGGCGTGGATCAGGCTGAAGCTCAGCGGAGTCAGCAGGCGGCGGCGCTTTCCGCGGCGCGTGGTCCTGCGTACGATCGGCGACGAGTTCCACTCGGTGAACACGACAAGGTAGCCCTGGCTGACGAGCCACTTGTGCAGCAGGTCGATCTGCGTGCTCTTGCCGGAGCCGTCGATACCCTCGACGACGAACAGCTTGCCGGGTGGAGCCTCCCGGTTTGAATTCGAACGGTTTATGCGACTGCTCCCCTTACTTTCAGCGAGATTCCCAGCGCGTTGGCGAATCGTCTCTCCAGCCCGCGTTCCGACCACGCTTCGAGTCCCGGCGCGCTGACAGTCAGGACGCCGTCCTTTCGGCGGGCGCACAGGCTGTCTTCGGCGTCGACGGACAGACGCCGGGCGATTTCGTCCGCCGTTTCCAGTATCGCGGCGGCTTGTGGCAGGCGGCTGGAGCGGCGCTTGCCGGCGGCGTCCGCGTAGCGGCCGAGGTCGGACCCGTTTCTACCGGCCATCTTGAGCGTCCCGGCCATGAAGGCGATCTCCGAGTGCAGGAATCCCCTCAAGTCGCTCAGCTCGACGATGCTCGCGGCGTGGGAAAAGCGGTTGTAGTAGTCCATGCTGCTCCCCGCCTCCAATACCTGCGCCGCGTAGCCTGTCAGGTTCTTCAGGTCTTCCGGCGTGTCCGGTGACGCCGCCTCGACCAGCGCCAGGGCGACGTTGCGGCAGCGCCGCGCCGAGTCTGGCCGCCACGAGCGAAACCTCGAAGAGAGAGCGATGATCGAGCTCTCCCGGACGGCGGCCACCGCCGGGAGCGAGTCGCCTTCCATACCCAGCGCCAACCCCTCCCGCAGACCGTCGCCCGAAATGATAATCGACCTGGTGTCGAGAGTCCGGATGATCGTGTCGAGTACGACCGCGCCGCCCACTATCGAGTCGGTCCGGGCTGGATTCAGTCCGGCCGCCTGGCGGCGCTTGTCGCGTTCCCTGGATGCGAGGTCTTTGATGATCGCCGCAAGCCGGTTGCCGGTCAGCTTGTAGCCGTGCAGCCGCGAGAATGCGTAGTCGCGGCGTCTGCGGTCGACCTTGGCCAGGTTGCGGATCGTTCCGCCGGTGCCCACGAGCATCCCGCCGTCGAGCGAGTACTTCCCGAGCGCGGATTCCAGGGTCGCCTCGGCGTGCCGCCTCAGCGCGGCCAGCTCTTTCCTGGATGGAGGGTCCGAACGGAGATACTCGTCGCTGACTCGCAGCGCGCCGAGTGGGAAGACCTGCTTGCGGGCCATCCCGCGGTCCCTCAGCTCGACTATCTCGGCGCTGCGGCCGCCGATGTCCACAGCGACGCCCGAATCGACGGGCAGCCCATAGGCCGCGCCGAGGCAGGCGTGGCGAGCCTCCTCGTCCGAGGAGAGCACCCGGATTTCCGCGCCTGTCTCCTCCTTGACGCGGCGGACTATCTCGTCGCGGTTGCTGGCGTCGCGAAGGAAGGAGGTGGCGGCGAAGACTATCTCGCCCGCCCGCGCCGATTCGGCGACCGCCACGAAATCGCGAATCGTATCCGTCAGGCGGCGCATCGAGTCATCGTCCAGCGAGCCGTCGGGTCCCAGGCCGCGGGTCAGCTTCAACGCCCGCTTGGACTGGGAGATGATGTTGAGGTCGCCGCCACCGCCGCGGTCGACGATTATCACGCGGGTGGTGTTGGATCCAATATCGGCGACGGCCAGTCGGCTAATAGGCGCTGCTCATCTGAAGAACGATCAAGTCTTGCCTAATTATTAACCGCCGACGCTTAAGCGTCGCTTAACCAGGCCCGAAGATTAGTCGAAACGCCCCCTGCGTCGAACCATAGCGCCGATCTTTATGTAGATCGGGTCAGAGTACGGGCGGTACAGGAAGCACGCCGAGTTGCTAGACGAACCGAACCCTCTGAGAAGGGTCTGGATACGTTCCTCGTCTTCTTCTGGCTGGGGGGCGGACGAGTTCAAGGCCCGGAGGATGTTGCAATTCAAGTGATCTGAGTATTTGCCGCTTGTA
>JAPOVO010000281.1 GCA_026708165.1 Chloroflexota bacterium
CTGCCCGCCCAGCCGGGTCACCAGGGAGCCCCCGTCCGCCACGTCGCCGAGCAGGTCTTCGAACGAGGTTTCGCCCGCTTCGATGGAAGTGTTCGTCATTCGGACGATGGGCGGAAATCGATAGGTGATCGCCCTGGCGTTGCCGGTGGGCGGCTCGTCCATGTTTCCGGCGGTCTCGCGTGAATGCAGCCGGCCGACCAGACGCCCATCCTGTATCAGGTAGTTCTTTCGCGACGGCGTGCCTTCGTCGTCGTATTTGTACGATCCGCTCAGCGACGCTTCCGCCGCCGAATCGGCGACGGTCAGAATCGGACTTGCGATCTCGTCGCCCAGGACCAGCAGATCGCGCAGCTTCGGGTTCTCGTAGACGTGATCGGCTTCGCTCAGGTGGCCAAACGCCTCGTGGATGAAGACGCTGGCGATGGTCGGGTCCAGCACCACCGTGAACTCCCCGCTTTTCGCCGGTTCCGCGTCTAGCAGCGATACGGCGCTCTGGGCCGCCTTCTCGAACTCGCCGTGCAGGCCTCTAACGATGTTGAAGTCGCTCGTGCTGGCCCGGCTCGTGCGCCCCTGCTGGACCTCGCCGTTGTCGCGGGCGATCACCACCCCGCCCGTCCGCACGTACATCCGGTCTTGCTCGGTGTACGTCCCGTCGGAGTTGGCGAAGTATTTCTTCTTGTGGGCGTCGCTGTAGTAGATCTGCGACGTCTGAATCTTGTCCGACACCGACCACGCCGCGTCGACGTATTCGTCCATGATCGCTTTCTTGTCGGCGAGCGAGATGTCCGCGGCGTCCGACTCGACCTCCGCCCCCGCGACTCCGACGACCGGCTCCACCTCGGCGAGCCGCGTCTCCGTTTGCGCCGCCAGCCGGGCCTGGCGGACCGCAAGGCTGACCTTTTCATCGAGATCGTCCAGATCGTTGAACGAAACGAACCCCCACCCGCCTTTGACCACCGCCCGTACGTTCCCGCCGATTCCCGTCGTGGCCCCGATGTCTTCCAGCTCTTTGCCTCGATACATAATGCTGGTCGAAGCGGACTCCTCGACTCGGATCTCGCAATAGTCGCCGTCGTGCCCTCTCAGGGCTGTCTCTATCAGGTCACGCATTCAACGCTCCCGGTTGGGTGTGGGTTTTGCTCGGTTTGAAGTGAAGTCGGAGTTGGGCGAAAGCTCGGTCGCTGAATTATACGAACCTGCCGCGTTCACGCATGGCTATCCGCGGCGTGTAAGCTCCCGCGCCCGAACGCCCGGCTCAGTATGTCGGTATGTTGCCCTTCCATGGGTGCCGTTCCACCGCGTCCATCGCCAGATCGGTGCCCCAGCCCGGCGCGTCCGGCACGATCAGGTGGCCGTCGGAGATGGGCGGCTGTTCGGTCACCAGCTCGTCGCGCCACGGGACGCTGTCCACGTCGGTCTCCATGATCTTGAAGTTCTTCAGCGCCGCGCAGAAATGTGCCGTCATGAACGTCGACAGGTGGCTGTAGTAGTTGTGCGGCGCGACCAGAATCTCGTGGCTGTCGGCTACCGCGCTGATCCCCACCGCCTCTATCACTCCCGCCCACGGCACGTCCACCATCGCGATGTCCATTGCGTGCGACTGCAGGAACGGCAGGTAGTCGCGGAGGGTGTTCACGCTTTCGCCGGAGCAGATGGGTGTTGCGCTTGCGTCCTTCACTTCCCTTACGGCGCTCGGCGTGAACGAGTCGAACTCCAGCCACATCATGCCCTTGTCTTCCAGCGCGCGGGCGATCTGCCTGGCCGGTTGCGTCTTGAAGTGAAAGTTTATGTCCAGCGCGATGTCCGCGGCGTCTCCCACGCCCTCTCGAAACGCGTCGATGTTGCGCACTATCCGGTCCAGCACTCCCGGCTGCATGTTGCCGTCCAGAGTCCGCACGGTGGTCGCCGGATCGCCCGGCACCACTATGTTTGTCTTCAGCGCCGTGTACCCCTTGTCCACCACTTCGCGGCCCAGAGCGGTGATGTCGGCGTAGCTGCGCAGCGGAGGCGCGTTCAGCATCCTGAAATAGCGAGTGCGGTACGTCCCGCAGTGCGACCAGTACAGCCTCAGACTGTCCCGGTGTTTGCCGCCCAGCAGCTCGTAGACCGGGACCCCGTAAGCCTTGCCCTTGATGTCCCAGAGGGCGCACTCGATCCCGGCGATCGACCGCTGTATCAGCCCGCTGGGCGCTTGGTGGGCGCGGTGCTTCATGTCCGAGGTCAGCTTTCCGGTTGCCATCGGGTCCCTGCCGATCAGCACCGGCG
>JAPOVO010000176.1 GCA_026708165.1 Chloroflexota bacterium
CGGGGACCATCGCTGCCTCCGTCTGCGTGCGAGGTCCTGGCCCCGCGGGGCAGGTCGGTCACACAGGTTCGGTGAGGCTACCGGCGACCCGTTCCCGCCCCGGTACCGTTCGCGGCGCATTTGCATTGGCCGTCTACGACTCCCAGCGGCGTGAGCACGCGGCATCGAAACCTTGCGATTCCTTCACGGTCAATGAACGAGAGGGAATAATGTCGCACCCCGGATGCAATATGGCGCTGTGGCACCAGCCGCTGAAAGCACTGCGTCAGCGAGAACTGACGTGGCAGCCACGTTGTTGGCATTGCACGAGCGATTGGATGCCCATTTCCGAGTTCTGGCGGAGACCCGTCAACGGCTCCCGAATTCGAACGGTGTGTACGCGATCGAACACGGCCTCGCCCAAGGGGATCTGTCCGTCCTTGGCGACGCTGTCAAGTTCTGGGTCTCGCGGGCCTATCCATCCCAAGAGCATCGTCTGCCATTCGTCGTGTACACGACCGAGGTTGGATATCGCTACGAGGGTGATGAGCATTGGCCGACCTTGGAGCGTCGCGCGCCCGGCTGGGAGCGACACGTCGGTCGGCCGTTCGTCAAGTCCATTTTCCGATGGTTCCAAAGGACCTATTTCGGCGCACGACCGCAAGGGCGCTGGGCGGAGCACAGAAGCATCATCAGTTGGCCGATCACGCACGCGATTCTCCCCACGGATCTCCAGCGCCAGCTGGCACGTCTGCTCTACGAGTGCCGGGGATCGCTGACCAGCGAATTGCTCGATCACGCCGATCAACTCGGTGATTTTCTAGGCGCCCATGCCTACAAGGCCTCGAAGCGCTTCCAGCAGTTCGCGCAGAACACCGAACTTCTCGGGAACGTAGCTGCGGCCTTACTCGCCGATGGTGCGAACACGCCGCCGATCAATCCGTCGGCGCTAGAGCGAATCAGGCATGACCTCAGCGAGGTACGCGAAGCTCGCCAATGGCTCTCTGACGCAAAGTCCTCAGCGGATCGCATCCGCATCAAGGGCGCTTCGCGGGGCCCGTCGTCACAGCGGCGATTCGTAGGCAGCACCGATGGGCGCACACCTCCCACGTCTCCAGTGGAATTTTGGTTGCACCCTGTGAATGATGGCTGGCAGTTGCGCTTGAGAGTGCCGGACTTCACCCCTCTCTTTGCTAGACGTCGCCAGCTTCGACAGGATGTTGCGCAAGCCAAGTGCCGCGTTGTCGGGACGGGAGGCAAGCGTCGCGCGACGGGGTGGCTGCTTGACTCTGGCCAGCAGGTGGCTCTGACCGCGTGGCCAGGCGGCGATGAACCCGTCTTCGAACTAGATCGTGCCTCGCCAGAAACAGCGGCGTTGTTCGCCGATGAAGCGCGCACTCCCGCTACCGAACGTTGGTTGTTCCGAAGAGGCTCCGACGACAAGGGACACTTGGTCAGATCCGGCTTGGTGCGGCCTGGTGCCCAGTACCTCCTCCTCGGCCCGGGATTGGAGGCTCCTCCGGTTGATTGGGTCCATGAGCAACCTGTTGACTGCGCCGACGCTGTCGTGCTCGCAATGGACATACCCCAGAATCTGGATTCAGACGTGTCCGAGGTCATTCACGGGTTGGGGTGCGAATCACAGAGCAGTGTCATGATCACACCGCTTGGCATCGTGCCAGCGTCATGGGATGGCGCCGGGTACGGCGAATGGTTGCTTGGTGACCAGCCGATTCTGGGTCTTTCGTCGGATCACGAGATCACCACCCTCACGGCCACACTCGATGAAGTTGAACCAATCCATGTCCAGTGGGAAGAAACCACCGATGGTTTCGTTGCGTTGGAACTCTCGGACTTGGGCCTCGGATGGCACGACCTGCGGCTTTCGTTTCTGGTCGCCGAAGGAGCTCGACCGATTCCCGATCTCAGAGTCGGGATTCGGGTGCGTGAAGCCGAAGCAGGGCGAACTGATGGCACCTTCAGGCAGCCGCTACGGCTGCGCGTTCGTCCCCAGGATTCATCTCTGGAGGATCTCTGGGATGGCCGATCGACTGTCGAGGCCGATGGACCATACGGATTGAACACGACTGTCACTGTCTCGCTGAGTGACGCAGACGAGTCCGTCACCGTACGACGCGCCTTTGAGGTTCCGTTGCCGCTTACCGCAGCACAGTGGCGGGACGTACTCGATGCCCAAGTGATGCAGCAGCCAATGTTCCAAGATGCTTACGACTGTGAGCATGATGGTGGGTGCTGCCCGGCTGGTGTCTGACTCTTGCTTACGA
>JAPOVO010000399.1 GCA_026708165.1 Chloroflexota bacterium
CGAGACGACTACACGGAAGGTCCTCTCGTCCCATTTGATTGGGGGCAGTCCGGCGTTGGTTTTCTGAACGAGCGGTCGGACAACCAAAAGCTGACCCGGTTCAAGAAGGATGCCGCCAACTTCGTAATTGCAAGCCCATGTCCGCCCATCATGGCGACCGAAACCCGAACGGAGGACGAGTATCTCGATCCCCTGATGTGCAACTTCGTGGGTTGGTATCGGCGGGCCGCCCAGGAAAACATGGGATCTATCGGACGCTTGTTCAACGCTCTGCAAGACGTTCTTCCCGGTTTCGAATCCGTCAATCTGACAGAGGCCGGCGAAAACTCCCGCGCGCTAAAGGTGGTTCTGTCGACCCCGTCTGGTACGCGGGCCAATCATAGTTTCGACCAGCTCTCCGACGGTCAGCGTGTGCTGATCGCGCTTTATAGCCTCCTGCATCTTTCGTCGGGACGACGCGTGTCGATGTTTCTGGACGAGCCGGACAACTACCTGACGCTGTCGGAGGTCCAGCCTTGGTTGGCGGAAGCGGTGCAGAGCTGCGGCGACTCGATCGATCAGCTTGTGGTCGCATCCCATCACCCCCACACGATCGACTACATGGCGGGGGCGAGTGGACTGTGGTTCTCGAGGGAAGAAACCGGCCCGGCTCGTGTGAGCGAACGACCCGCAAACACGGTGGACGGTCTCTCAATCTCGGAAACCGTGGCGCGAGGCTGGGAGTGAGAGTCCAGGTCGTCCTGCTTTGCGAAGATCAGGCTCACGAGACATTCGTTCGAAGGTTCCTCCGCAAGAGGGGATTCAAGCCGGGTGAGATCCGCACGCTCCCGTTCCCCGATGGAAGCCAATCGGGCGAGCAATGGGTGCGTTCACGATATCCAGACGAACTCAAGGCCATTCGGAGCCGGCGCAGTGCATACCTCCTGGTCGTCACCGATGCTGACCAACACACGACCGCTCTGCGCAAGAGTGCGCTCGATCAAGAGTGCGATAGACGTGGCGTCGACCGGCGTACGGCCGACGAGCCGGTGCTCGTCATCGTTCCGCGACGCAACATCGAGACGTGGTGCGAGTACGTCGATGGGCGGGTCGTTGACGAGACCACCAACTATCCGAAAAGGTTCGTGGCCAAACAACATCGCGAACTCGCGGATGCTCTCTACCGCATGTGTCACGAACAACAACGGCTTGTCGAGCCGGTCCCGCGGTCTCTTGCGGAGTCGTGCGACGAATACGCGAAGTTGAAGCGCTGAGCGCGCCGGGGCTAGGTCGTGAACCAAGACCGATCCTGCCGAACCTTCCTCCTCAGGTCCTTCCTCCCCAAATAGGTCGCCAGTCGCTGGAAATGCCTCGCCATCGCGTCAACGTCATCTAGCTCGTTGGCGGCGATCTCAATGACCTCGTAGCCCCCATTTCGCAGCCAGGTCCGAATCTCGCGATCCTTCTCCGCCGTCTCGGGATTGCCGTGCAGGTGCTCGCTCAACCCGTCCAGATAGATGCACGCCCCCTCATCCGGCCCATCATCGTCAGCCCGGTAAATCACATCTGGCGTCGTCGTTCCTAGCGGATTACCGAGTTGGATCTGTTCGCCTCGGACGCCTTCGCCAAAACCAGCCGAGACGAGCAGGTGGCGCAGCTTGGTCTCGGCATCGTTCACGGGCATCGCCTTGTCGTCGGCCGGTTGGTCAGGCTGCAACGGCGGAATGTCGTGCTCGAACGTCAGTCCACTTCCCCATTCGTCGAGCTTTTCCAACGCGCGTTCCCGGAAGAGCCGGTTGTGGTAGTACGCGTTGCGGAACGTCTGCAAACAGTCGACGCACGAGGACTCGCAGCGGCCCGGACATGCTTCGACCACCTCGCGGGCTACCGCCACGACATCATCGAACCGCTCGCACATGCGCTCCAGCAACCCCGACCCGCCAGGCATCGGATCCCACAACACCCCGGTGACCTCCTCGCGGTCGATATGACCGATGACCAGAACCTGTAGATCCTCCATGTGCATGTCGAGCACGCGCGTTGCACCGAAGCGAAGCGCTTCCAGCACGCTGTAGGCTGTCTCGGCATCGTCGCAGCCGGGCAACGAGAATGCGTCCGCGACGACTTCCGCGTGGAAGCCAATGGATCGCGGCATCCGTCCGCATCGCTCGGTGTGTGCCTTCTCGAACTCTTCGTGCTGCCGGACAGACGAAAGCGGCGACACGCTTTGACCGCATACCGTGCACACGGGATACCCGAAGTCGCCGCCCGCCACGGTCGAGGAC
>JAPOVO010000253.1 GCA_026708165.1 Chloroflexota bacterium
GTCTTCGGTTCCGATGCCGCGCACGGTGGTGATCTCGGAGCCATCCGCCTGCGCGGCGAACATGAGGCAGGCGTTCACGGCCACGCCGTCTAGCAAAATGGCGCACGCCCCGCAGTCGCCGCCCTCGCAGCTTAGCTTCACTTCCACGTAGCCGATGCGTCTGAGCGCGCGCAGGAGCGTCTCATCCCCCCGCACGTCTAGGGTCTCGTCCTTCCCGTTAACACACAAATTTATTTTATAAACACTCATTGTCTGCTCACCAAAGATTCAATTTTTTTATCACACAACCACGGTTTGCGGCATTCCCAGCGCTTTTTTCAACAAACGGCGGACCAGCACGCCGCACATTTTCTTCCGGTACGCCGCACTCGCCCGCACGTCGTCAATGGGTCGCGCGCTATCTTGCGCGGCTGCCGCTGCCACTTCGATTTCCGCCTCCCCGATTTCCTCCCCCCGGAGATGCGCCTCCGCCGCCTGTGCACGATACGGAATCGCGGCTACTGACCCCAGGCTGATGGCGGCCTCCGCGCAAACGCTTCCTTTCATCCGGAGAACGACCGCCACACCCACGACGGCGATGGCCATCGCCCGCCTGAGCTGCAGTTTGTAATACGCGCAACGATCCTCTGGCCCCAGCGGCTCGATGACGATGGCCTTCATGAGTTCTTCCGGCCGAACGGCGGTTTTCCGGTAGTCCAGAAAGAATTCCGAAAGCGGCAGGGCGCGCTCCTCCTCCGCCGAGGCCAATTCGACGACGGCGTCCTGCGCCAGCAGGGGCGGGGCCAAATCGGCGGCGGGCGAGGCGTCCATGAGATTGCCCGCCACACTCGCGCGGTTTCTCACCAGAGGACCCGCGAACTCAAGGGCACTCTCATACAAAGGGGATGCGGCGGTGCGTATCAGTTCAGATTCCAGTAGATCCGTGACCGTCGCCAGCGCACCGATTCTGATCTTGCCGTCCGCCTCTTCGATGAAGCGAAGCTCATCCAGGCCGCTGATATCCACCGCGCGCGCTATTTTCTTGCGCCCGAAAAGCACGTCCGGCACGAGGTTCGTACCACCCGCCACGAAGGCAGCGCCACCCTGCGCAGCAGCGAGCGCCTCATCTACAGATTTCGCGCGTAAAAATTCCATGTCCTGCCTTACTCTAAAAATTCCGCTTCGTCAGAAGCCCCGCCCACACGGCGCTCTCCACAAGTTTTCACGAATCACGGCTTGATGTCGGATTCGAACTGCATCCCCGTCGCCAGGGAGTTGAAACTGTTGTAGTGGTCCACCACCCCGAGAATTTCGAGGATTCGCCCCGGATCCCAGCCCAGATTCACCAGATAGGAATGAAAATACCGTATGAAATACCTGGACCCGTTCGTGGCGCTGACGCCGAAACCCACGGCCGCCTTGGCCCCTTTTTCGAGAACGCCTCCATCGAGCATGAGCTTGTGCTTGTTCCATGTCGATTCGAAATAATGCCGGTTCCGGGCCAGACAGCGCCAATAGCGCGGTACGCCATCTCTACCCAGGCGCGCCGACTCCATCTCAGCCACTTCGCCCATCAGTTCCCGGACAACCGGGTCTATCTCCTCTTCTTCCGCATCAGGCAGAAGGGGCATTGAATCCATATCCTCCAGCAAAAGACCAAAAGCGACCTTGTTCATCCCCGAGACATGATCCGTCAACCCGATCAATTCCGTAATACCCACTTCATCGACCCCCATCCGCATGACCGCGGCGATATGAGAGTCGATTCAGTATTCACACGCGTTGACGATGGAAACCGCCGAGGCGACCATCTCCTTGACCAGAGGCGGCACGTCCCCGCGTTGCATCGTGGCCCGCGAGCGCTCCCAACTCGCCTTCATGTAATCGGGATGATGGGTCATGGAGCGCCAGATGTTCGAGAGGGTATCGATGCCGAAAACACGCTTCTCGCGCGTCTTGACGCGCTCGACCAAATCGCGCGCGGCTTCTGGCACCTCGTCATCGGCCAACTGGCGAATCGTCGCCATGAAATCCCCATACCTCCAGGCTCAGCAGCGCCGCCTCTAGCCGGACGACGCTCCTGAACCTAGCCTGAAACTATCTCGGATACCTGAACTTCGCGTTCGCCACGCTCTTCGGCCCGACCGTCTTGCGTTTTCCGTCCTGCACCTGGAACAACACGATGGCGCTGGCCGCGTTCATGTTGAGCTTGTCGAACTTCACAGGGCCGAAGAAGGTTTTCAAGTTGGTGTTCGCAATGGCGTCGCGAACCTTCTTCTTGTCC
>JAPOVO010000185.1 GCA_026708165.1 Chloroflexota bacterium
TTCCCCTACTCGGGCCTGCCTGCTGACCGGTCGGAACCACCACGCCGTCGGCGTTGGTCGCGTGGCGGAGATGAGGAACGGGTTTCCCAACACGCGTGGCTTCGTCGCGAGGGATGCCGCCAATCTGGCGGAGATCTTGCGGCCACACGGCTACCAGACGCTGGCCGCGGGCAAGTGGCACTTGGCGGCCATGGACGATGCCAGCCCGGCGGGACCCTACGACCACTGGCCGGCGCAGCGCGGGTTCGATCGCTTCTACGGCTTCCTCTCGGGCGAAACCAACCAGTGGAATCCGGAACTCGTCCTGGGCAACGAACGCATCGAACAGCCACCTGCCGAGGACTACCACCTGTCGGCGGGTATCGTCGATCAGTCCTGCAAATGGCTTCGCCAACTGGCATCGGCCGCTCCTGACAAGCCCTTCTTCCTGTACGTGGCGTTCGCCGCCGGACATTCCCCGCACCATGTTCCCCGTGCGTTCGCGGACAAGTACCGGGGGCGGTTCGACGACGGCTGGGACGCGGCCCGGGACCGGATCCTCGCCCGGCAGAAGGCATCCGGTCTGTTGCCTGCCGATCAGCGCTTGGCGCCCCGGAATCCCGGCGTACAGGTCTGGGACGAAATGAGCGCCAAGGAGAAGATGGTCGCGGCCAGGTTCGAGGAGGTATTCGCCGGATTCTTGGATCATGCCGATGTGCAGATCGGCCGTCTGCTCAGGCAACTCGACGATCTCGGCAAGCGCGACGACACCATCGTGGTCGCCATCTCCGATAATTGCGCCGCGCCCCTGGGCGGTCTCCACGGGAGCTACGACCATCATCGGTCCCGCGGTGGCGATCAGCCCAGCGTCGAGGAGAACATGGCCCGCCTAGCCGATTTGGGCGGGCCGCTCTCGTACGCTATCTACCCTTTCGGGTGGGCCATGGCGGGGAATACGCCGTTCAAGCGGTACAAGAGCCAAACCTACGCCGGCGGCATCCGCGCGCCCCTGCTGTTCCGTTGGCCGGAGGGGATCAAAGCCGAGGGCGAGACGCGCCGGCAGTTCTACCACGTGGTGGACGTGACGCCGACGCTGTTGGATCTCTTGGGCGTCGATCTGCCGAGCCACGTCAACGGCGTCGAACAGATGCCGCTGCATGGAACGTCCATGGCCCACACCCTGAACGACAACGACGCGAACACTAGGAAGAGGATCCAGTACTTCGAGACCGTGGGTCAGCGGGCGATCTGGCAGGAGGGCTGGAAGGCGGTGACCTTCCACACCCGGGGAACCGACTTCGATTCGGACGTATGGGAACTCTATGACCTCGACCGTGATCTGGCCGAGATCGACAACCTGGCGGACGAGCATCCCGGGAAACTGAAGGAGATGGTTGCACTCTGGTGGCGGGAGGCGGAGCGATACGGCGTCCTGCCACTGGATGATCTGGGCGGCAAGAATGGCGTGGGCTGGTGGCCGGAACCACCGAATCGCTGGGTGCTTTACCAGGATGCCGTGCTCCCCCACCACATCAAGGCCGGACCGCGGACTCTCGGGACGTCGCACCGGATCACGGCGCGGATCGAACGCGCATCAACCGCCGAAGAAGGCGTGATCGTTGCCGACGGCGGCCGATTCGGCGGTTGGAGCCTGTTCATCCAGGGCAATCGCGCACACTACACGGTGAACCACTACGGGGAATCCGGCCGGGTCTCCTCGTCGGTGGCGCTCCCCGTTGGCTGTGTGACCCTGCGTGTCGACGTGGCGAAGGTCGCCGACGGGGAAGGCCGCCTCGGCTTTTTCGTGGATGGCCAACGGTCGGGGGAGGGTTCGTTGGCACCGTTCCGCGCCTACAACTTTGCCAACGAGCCGCTGGAGGTGGGCAGGGACGGCCAGACGCCGGTCGACAGTTGCTATGAATCACCGTTCCCGTTCGCGGGTCGCATCGTCGATGTGGTGATCGAGTCCGTGGGCGATGAAGGCATTGACCAGGATGCCCTCCTCGGCGAGTTGATGGGCAGTCAGTAGAGGCTTGGGTCAGGGGTGTGGCTGGACTAGCCCGGCGAGTAGAGGAGGCTTCCCTCAACGCATGGCCCGCCTTGCACCAGGTGATGCTGGACGGCTGGGTGCTTCGCTTTAGCCGCGGTTTCACCAAGCGCGCCAACTCGGTGACGCCGCTATACGCGTCGGCGCAGCCGCCCTCGGAGAAAATCCGCTATTGCGAGGAGCTATACGCGCGGGAGGGTCTCAGGACCGTTTTCCGAATAACGACGGTCTCGGA
>JAPOVO010000276.1 GCA_026708165.1 Chloroflexota bacterium
CGCGGCTGAGCCATGGGGTTGCATTGGTGCTCGCGCAGAGCTTCGGCTTCGATCTGTCGCGTTGGCGCCAAGCCCCCGCTCGAACGTTTCGTGGCAGCGTGTTCAGTCTCGCGAATCATGGCGAGGTCGGCGCCCGGTTTCTTGAAGCCGCCGGGAGCGATCCGAGAGTCGTAGCGATAGTGCGAGGCGGAGACTCGACGACGATGGAGGAAGCTGAATTGCTGACTAACGTCGACGCCCGATGTTAGGTAGCTGGCGAACCGGGACCCCCGCGTCTCCGCTGGCCAAGTTCAATCTCGAGCTGGACTCGTTCGACGGGCCGTTCGACTTGCTGGTGCACCTGATCGAGAATCAGGGGTTCGACATCACGACTGTGTCGTTGCAGGCTGTGACTTCACAGTACTTGTCCTACGTGGAGGACCTTCAACGACAATCCGCCTACGCTGAAGCCACGTCGGAGTTTCTCGCAGTGGCGTCTCAGCTTCTGTTTCTCAAGTCCCAGGCATTCCTGCCGTCGCAGGCTGATGAGGAGGACGCGGGCGGGGCCATGGGACTAGCCGACCGGCTGCGTGTCTACAGCGCTTACCGAAAGCTAGCCGCCGAGCTGGACGAAATACAGCTATGCGATAGGCCGTCATTTCCGCGAATGGCGCCACCGCCGGAGCTTGCGCCAGACTTACCAGATAATTGGCAGGACGTATCCGAGCTTGTATTCGCCCTGGACTCGATACGTGAGCGGCGTAACGAGAATGAAGCCAGAGTAGCCGTGCCGCTATTGCGCTTAAATCTCGAAGAACGCGTCCAATCGATAAAGAGGACCATGATGAGAGTTGGGGAGATAACGTTCGACGCCTTGATTGGGGAATGCAGCTCGAGGAGCGATGTCGTCCATACGTTCCTTGCAGTCCTTCACCTCGTGGCTCGGCGCAGCGTGACGGTGGGTCAAAGAAAGGCGTTTGGGCCGATAACGATTTCGACTGTCGAGGACGACGGTTAGCGGCGAGCCAGTGTCCGGATCGAACAACGCTAGCCCAGTGACGCAGCAAGAGTTCGAACTGCCCGAAGATCCGACTCTGGAGCGCGTAGTCGAAGCGCTGCTCTTTGTGGCAGACCGGCCCATTACGTCCGAGGAAATGCGAAAGGCGACCGGCGCCGCCGACGCTGAGATTGAGCGAGCGCTGCGGAGCCTAACGGCAGCTTATCGGAATCGGGGGATTCGCATCGTTGTTCATGGCGACTCATATCAGATGTGTTCGGCCCCCGAAGCATCGCGGTACTGTCGAAACTTGCTGGGGCTCAATTCAACTCCAAGGCTCACACGGGCGAGTCTGGAATCCCTGGCGATCATCGCCTACAACCAGCCGACTACAAAGGCCCAGATCGACCACATCCGGGGAGTCAACTCCGAGAGTTCCCTAGCCCTGCTGATCGGCAGGGGGCTTGTAGTATCGGTGGGCAGAGGCGACCAGATAGGACGGCCGATGCTTTATGCGACGACGGCCAAGTTCCTCGCCTATTTTGGAGTCGGATCGCTAGACGAATTACCGGAAGCGGAATTGCCCGAACCAGGCGACGGTCGACAGGGATGGACTGACTAATCTCTTAGTCGAGCTTCGGACAAACAGGATTACGCGGCCACCTACGTGCCCCTAACGCTGCGAATTTCCCACGAGGTCGCCAACTGAAGACCGGGGCAGGGGTTTCTACGGCCGCTGGACAGTCGACCTGAATTCCGGAGTTAACGCTTAGTGAATTGAGGCGCTTTTCTCGCTCGCTTCAGACCTGGCTTCTTGCGTTCCTTGGCCCTCGAATCCCTAGTGAGAAATCCCCCCTTTTTGAGCGCGGGGCGAAGGTCGGGATTGAACTCAACGAGCGCACGCGCAAAACCGTGCCGTATCGCACCCGCCTGACCGGAGATTCCGCCGCCCGAAACCTTGATGCTGGCGCTGAAGTCGCCTTCCACGAGCTGGATCGGCTCCACAGCGTAGAGCTGATGAAACGCTATCGGGAAAAACTCTTCGAAAGGCCGGGCGTTCACGGTGATAGGGCCTTTGTGCGGGTAGAGTCTGACCCGCGCGACCGCCGTTTTACGACGCCCAGTCCCGTAGTAGTACCGCTCAGTCTTGCTAGCCACCGTATGCACCTATCTCCTCAAGCGGTTGAGGTTGCTGACCTCCGTGCGGATGATCCTTTCCCGCGTATACGTGAAGCCGACGGTACGCGCCGCGCCCCACCTTGTTCTTCGGCAGCATTC
>JAPOVO010000132.1 GCA_026708165.1 Chloroflexota bacterium
TCGCCGATTTCTCTAATCAAGTATGGCCCCCGACCGAACTTCTCTACCGCATCCGTAGCCGCCGTTTGAAACGATTCGTAAGTCCCGACGAGTTGCTCGTTGTAAATCACGACCCACTCACCGAGGTGCTCTCTTTCAAGCTCTTGACGCATGGCGTCGTAGACTTCTATCTGCGCATCAAGCTCAAGCGTCACCCTGCGCCTCCTCCCGCCTCTAAGCTCCAAATCCGCGTGTTGGCGCGCATCGAGCGTTCGGGCTGACCTCCAATCGATAGCATAAGGCAGGACGGCAACTTTCAAGGCGCCCACGGCTCCGACCTGAGAGCATGTGCCTAGCGTTCCCGCGACGGGATGACGGTTTACTCTTGCATACGAAGTCGAGCTTGGTGGCTATAGTGGGCGCTTCGCTCGGGTCCGTTGTCAATTCCGCTTTTGGCTGACGCCGGCGCCGCTAAGTCAGTCGATCGGCGGTCGGGCCGTGTGCCAGTCGGTGGCCTGCTGAAACGCGTGGCCCGCCCGCAGCACCAGCCGCTCGTTCCACAACGCGCCGGTGAGCATCAAGCCCAGCGGCAGGCCCTCCGCGCCGAATCCGCACGGTATGGAGAGCGACGGCTGCCAGGTCTGATTGAATACTCCGGTGAATTTCAGGTTGGGCCGGTAAGCGAGCGTTTGGACTCCTTCAATGCGTCCGGCGACGCCCGGCGTGGAGGGGGTGGCGATCAGGTCGATTTCCTCCATCAGCGACGCGGCCAGCGCCGCTATCTCTTGCCTTCGATTCAGCAAGCCATGGTACTCACCGGCGGAATACTGGTTCCCAAGCTCGAGTCTCGAAACGGTATCCTCGCCGATCCTCGCGCGAACTTCGGGGGCGGCCAGCCGATGTCGATGCACCCAGGCGGCCTCGACGCCTGCGATGTTGATCTCGAACGCCTCCTCGGCCCAGGGAATCTCGATATCGACCAGTACCGCGCCCAGATCGCTCAGCACGCCAAGCGCCCGCGTCACACTCTCGTGGGCCTCCGGCTGAAGGCCTTCGAAGAAATGGTTGGAGGGAACGCCGATCCGGCGGCCGCTTATCCCGATGTCGATTCCCGCCGAGAACCGCTCGCTTGGGCGGTTTACGCTGTAGGGATCGCCGGGGTCGTACCCGGCGATCGCATCGAGCATCAGCGCGCAGTCGAGCGCCGACCGGGTCATCGGCCCGACGTGGTCCAGAGTCATGGAAAGCGGGAAAACGCCTCGGCGGGACACCCGCCCGAACGTGGGCTTGAGTCCTGTAATCCCGCAGTGGGCGGATGGGAGCCGTATCGATCCGCCGGTGTCGGACCCGATGGCGGCGGGAGCCATTCCGGCGGCCACCGCGACCGCGGATCCGCTGCTCGATCCGCCCGGTATTCGGTCCATTCCCCAGGGGTTCGGCGGTGTCCCGTAATGCGGATTCACTCCGGTTCCACCGTAGGCGAACTCGTGCAGATGGGTCTTACCGATGATCACCGCACCGGCGGCCCGCAAGCGCACCGCCAGCTCGCAGTCGCTCTCGGCGGGCCGGTCGTCCAGCGCCTTCGCACCGGCGGCGGTCACCGTGCCTTCCACGTCACAGAGGTCCTTGAGCGCGACCGGCACTCCGTGAAGCGCGCCCCGGTAACGGCCGTCGGCGATCTCGGATTCGGCGGTCCGCGCCTCCTCCGAAGCGATTTCCTCGAAGACTTCGGTGAACGCGTTGTCGAATTCTCCCAGGGCGTGGATGCGGTCGAGCGCCGCTCTTGTAACCTCGACCGGGGATATTTGCCCAGAAGCTATGAGCCGCGAAAGCCCGCTGATCGGTAGGTAGTTGAGTTCGGTTGACTTCAAGATCGCGCCGCCGGTACGTTGCCTGGAAGACCCAGGAGTTAGCTCATCGCATGTCCAGTCTAACCCCTGCCGAGGTCCATCAAGGGCGGGCGAGAGCGGAGAGATTTTGTGCTGGCCGGAGCGCCGTCCTATAGGTTCTAGGTGATTCTGCAGATGCCGCCTGACGAAACCGAGTCGTCCCCAAGCCGGTTGCACGTTTTCCTTGCGCACGCGGGCAAAGGCTCCCGGCGGGCGATGGAAGCCGCGATCGCCGCGGGCCGGGTATCCGTCAACGGCCAGCCCGTTACAGCCCTGGGAACCAGGATCGATCCCACGGTCGACAGCATCACTCTGGACGGCCTGCTGGTCGAGGCGCGCGAAGAACGGCTGGAATACATCGCCCTCAACAAGCCGCGTGGAGT
>JAPOVO010000267.1 GCA_026708165.1 Chloroflexota bacterium
CTAGTGTGCGTAGCAAAAATGCAAAAAAGTAGGGGCGGTTCACGAACCGCCCCTGTTTCCGCTATTGGAAGCCTCGGGCGAAGAATCTAGCCCCGGCAACGCAGGCGCACCGACGCGCCTATTGGACGATGGCCGTTACGGACTGTTGGAGAGTTGCGGAGACGAAGGCTTCAGCGCCGCTATTCGCAGAAACGCTCCATGACCCGGATACCCTCCTCCATGAGGGGAATGGTCTCGTTGCGCCTCTCGGCCGACCTATCTATCGTTTCAGCATCTACAGCCAGCACGCCCTGCCAAAGCAGCTCGTTGGCCTCGATAAATGCTTCAGAAACTCGAACCATGAGGCGGTGCACCTCCTCCGTCCCGGCAGGGGGCTCGCGGGCCGCCATCTCTCTATTCGCGGCATCCACCTCGTCCAGGGCACGCCTCAATCGCCGCCGCCAATCCTCATCTATCAACGCTCCCTGGCGACTTCCACCCTCATATAAGATCTCCTGCAACTCTTCATGCCCCGCTTTGGACCTATCTGCCCAATCCTCCCCTGCCCTCAAATAAGCCCGCTGCTCCGGCGTCGGACATCCCGACCCACAACCCGGCATCGCCGCCAGCGCAAGCACCACCGCCGCCGCCAGCGCGGCCAACACCGCCAGCCGTCTCCATCCGCTGAGTTTCAATGCGTCAATTCCCATAAGTCATGTCAGTGCTCAACATCGACTATGGTACACGCCCCTATCTCAGCTTCGTGCGGTAACACATCACCTATTTCCAGCCGAAAATACGTTCGTCTACTGTTCGGGAGAAAAAAGTGCAGAATTTTCTGTCATTCCGAGCGAAGCCGAGGAATCTGGCCCCGCCGGCACAGGCTACGGCGAAGAAATCTCGCCACGGTAGCGCAGGCTTGCCGAAGTACCTGCTAAGAAGGGAGGAGAGTTAGAAGAGGATGTTAAAGAGTGACGGACGTGGAACCGTCTGACTAGCTACTCGCAGAAACGCTCCACCACTTGGATAGCCTCTTCCATCAGGCGAGTGCCTTCTTCAATCTTCGGAATTGCCTTGCCTATCAGTTCCGCGTCTACGTCCAGCACTCCCCCCCAGAAGAGTTCGTGTGCTTCAATAAATGTCTCCAAAGCTCGAACCAGGACGCGGTGCGTCTCCTGGGTCCCGGCGGGGACTTCGACGTTCATCATCTCTTCGTGTCCACGATTCAACTCGTCCAGGATGCGCTTCAACCGCCGCCGCCACTCCTCGTCTATCAACGCCTCCGGGCGGGTTTCAAGCTCTCCCAGGATCGCCTCCAGGTCTTTATATCCCGCTTCAGACCTGTCCGCCCATTCCTCCCCTGCGTTCAGATAAATCTGCTGCTCCGGCGTCGGACAATCCGACCCGCACCCCGGCATAGCCGCCAGCGCAAGCGCCACCCCCGCCGCCAGCGCGGCCACCACCGCCAGCCGTCTCAGTCCGCTGATTCCCAGTTTGTGCATTTCTATATCCAACTCAGGCCCAGCCCCTGCCAAGCCCCACTTTAACCCGACCATCCTACACGCCTGGCGGCCCGACCTGACATCCCAAACAACCCCGTTCCCCTGGCGTTCGCGAAATAAAAAAGGGGCGGTCCGCAAACCGCCCTGCCCGCCGGCTCTGTCCCTTCTCCCCTCCACCTCTGTCCCTTCTCCCCTTGTGGGAGAAGGATAGGATGAGGGGGAAATGAACCTCACTCCCGGAGCGCGGCGGCTCCGAAGAGAATCCACCGATGCCGAACGAGTCTTATGGCGGCTCCTGTGCAACCGTCAATTGGCGGGCTGGAAGTTCCGCAGGCAAGTTCCTATCGGCCGGTACATCGTCGACTTCGTTTGTTTCGACAAGCGGCTGATCGTGGAGATTGACGGTGGACACCACCAACAGCAGGCGGATCACGATGACAAGCGCACCAGGTGGCTCGCGAGCGAGGGGTTTCGAGTTATCAGGTTTTGGAACAATGAGGTGTTGGGAGAGACCGCCGCGGTACAGCAAGCTGTTCTGACGGAGTTGGACAGGGAGCATCCACCCTCACCCTAACCCTCTCCCATCAAGGGAGAGGGGACTCGACCAAGCGGAGGCGCGATGCCTACGCCGTCTCCGCGATCCGCGCCATCGCGTCGTTCGCCGCCACGGCCTTCTGAACCGCGTCCATCGCCGGAGCCGCCATTAGGGCACCCTCCCCTGGCGCTGCGCCACGTGATAGGCCCGCGTCACCAGGTCCACGA
>JAPOVO010000196.1 GCA_026708165.1 Chloroflexota bacterium
AAGGAACTCTCTGAGTCTGGATCTTCCATTCGTTGGTCTCGTAGAAGCCCAGCCCAGGGCTTGCGAAGTCCATGAGCTGGAGCTTCTTGATCTGCTGCTCAAGACCCGCCTGCCAGGCGATGAAGTCCCAGGCATCGTCTTTGTGCGTAGCCTTGGTCGGCAGAGCGTGAAGGTTGGTGAACGCGACCGTGCGCATCTTCGAGCCGCCAGGTCCCTTTGGTATGCCCATCAGATCGAACTTCAGCCCCGGTACGTCGGTGCGCATCTTGCTGATCGCCCAGTGCCCGTTCTGCGCGATCGACGCCTGACCCTGCTGGAACAGGTTGACGTCAGGCCGCTCGGCCACGATGGGAATCGAGATGTTGTGGTCATTGAGTGCAGCGAGATGCCAGTCAACCATCTTCTGGGCCGCGTCGTTTTCGTTGAAGGCGACTTTGGTCTCGCCCGGCGCGTAGAACTCCGCGTCCTGGCAGTACATCCACGAGCAGAAGTACTCCATGTGGGGGCGGATGATAAGGAAACCCGACCGCGTAACCTTGTCGCCGTCGCGCTGGGTCAGCTGCTGCGACGCTTCGAGCAGCATGTCCCAGTCCCAGAGCGAGGTGCTCTCGAAGGCGGGATCGAGGCCTGCTTCCTCGAAGTGGTCGACGTTGTAATAGAGCGCTCTCCCGTCGAAACCTTCCCACGGAATCGCGAACCACTTGCCCTGAGAGTTTCTATAGGGTGTTGTGGCCGGCATGAACGTCGATTCGGCCATGTCGGGCGTCGTCTTGATGAATTCGCTCAACTCCTCGAGCGTGCCCTGGTCCCACAGATCGCGGGCGAACGCTATTGACGAGTGGAAAACGTCGGGAACGTCCCCGGCGGCGACGCCGGCCAGATACTTCTTGATCATGTCGCCCCATGGGACGTATTCGACCTCCAGCGTGACCCAGGGGCTGGTGTTCGAGAACGTGCGAATGTGCTCGTCCCATGCCTGGAAGGGAAGTCCGATGGATGGGGCCCACCAGCTTTGCATCACAATGGTGACGTTGTCCCGCTGCGGAGTCTGCTCCGGGACGGTGACCGTGACGATCTTCTCCTGGACGACCGCGACTTCCTTGACTACCTCAACCACCTGCGTTTCGCCGCAGCCGGCCAGCGCGGCCACCACCGCACCGGAACCTGCTACCAGTCCAAGCGCCTTCAACGCTTTACGGCGAGAGACTTTGCTTTCGGTCATGGTCTACCTCCGCGATCTCGACCCGAGGTCGTCGGTATTGATTACGCCTGAATACTAATCTATATGGCGTCGTTCATGCATCGCGGCGTGTCGGGGATTGGTTTGACGCTTGACCATTTCGGGGCCGTTTTCGCTTGAGATTCGGTTTCAGGTGCTTCTCCAAACTAGCGACACGAATAGCATCGGGCAGGCTCGCGTGATTGCGGAGACGCCAGGATGGGAATATTGTCTCGACGGAAGCCGACCGCGTGACTTAACGCTACTCGAATCGAGGGGCGCCCCATGAGTACCGATTTCGTTCTTCTACCGGAGCCGCAGCAGAGTATCCGGCTCGACGGCGATTTCGAGGTCGCCGCGGGCGGTTCGATAAGCGTCGGCGCCCGGCCGAGCGCCAGCCTCCACCGGGCTGCCCGGAAGCTCCAGGAGGCGCTTTCCATGGTCGGTCAGCGATGGCAGTTGACCCCCGCCGGGGCGGAAACGGACGCCGATGTCCGGGCGTCTATCGCGATCAACCCCTACCATGTGCCCCGCGCGCAAGGCTACAGGATCACTATCGAACCGGACTTTCTCGGAATCGTGGCCGCCGACGATGCCGGGGCTTTCTACGCGGCGGCGACGATGCGGCAAATCGCCGAGCAGTTCCAAGGCACCGGGAGATTGCCTTGCCTTCGAATAAACGACTGGCCGGACTTTCTCACCCGCGGAGTGATGCACGACATCAGCAAGGACAAGATCCCTACGCTCGAAACCATCTTCGGGTTGGTCGACATGCTGGCAGGACTGAAGGTCAACCAGTTTCAGCTGCACAGCGAGAACGCCTTTGCCTATCGGGACCACAAGATAGTCTGGGCCGACGGCACGCCCGTCACCGGCGACGACATCCTGGCACTCGATGAATTCTGCCGGGAGCGCCACGTCGATCTCGTCGCGAATCAGAACTCGTTCGGACACTTCGAGCGCTGGTTCGAACATGACGAATACAAGCCGCTCGCCGAGTCGCCGGAGGG
>JAPOVO010000166.1 GCA_026708165.1 Chloroflexota bacterium
GTCCTCCCCGGGAAGACGGCGCCGACTGGACCTCGATGTTTCGGGCCTTGAAGGCCCTCGGTTACGACTCACGCATCTCTATGGAGTGCCGTTGGACGGACTTCGAAAAGGAAGCGCCAGACGCGCTGGCATTCCTGAAACGGGCGTGGGACGAGGCCTTTTGATTGTGAGCCGGGCCGTGACTCGTGGAATCAGCAACAGAGAACAGGGCGGGAACGGGAGGAATTGGCCATAGACGATAGACAGCGGTGCAAATGGGCCAACGTCAGCCCTGAAATGTCCGTATATCACGACGAAGAATGGGGCGTCCCCCCGGCGGACGATGACGCCTACTTCGAGTCCCTGACGCTGGAGATCTTCGAGGCCGGTCTTAACTGGACGCTCATCTTCAACAAGCGGGAGAGCTTCCGGGCAGCCTTCGACGGGTTCGCCGTGGAGGCCGTCGCGGAGTATTCGGACGACGACGTGGAGCGCATCATGGCTTCCCCGGACATCGTGCGAAATCGCCGGAAGATTGTTGCCAGCATCGCCAACGCTCAGCGGTTTCGGGAGCTTCAGACCGAGAGCGGCTCGTTTCGAAACTGGCTTGAAAGTCTTGAAGGCGACGAACCAGCGCTTATCGCCCAGTTGAGAAAGCAGTTCAAGTTCGCGGGACCGTCGGTCTCTCGCAGCTTCCTTCACGACGTGGGCAGGACTCCCGAACCTCATTACCCCGAGTGCTGGAAGTCAGCCGGCTGAGCCTCACGCGTTAGTCGAGACCAGGCCGCTTTTCGGGCTTGATCATCGCGGTCTAGCCGCGAAAAACGGGCAGTTTGGCCCTAAAGCGAATCAGATACTCGTGCGCTACGCTACCGGCACCCGGATTGGGGGTTACATTCACGGAAGGCTTAGCGGCGATGGAGGCTTGATGAAAATCACAAACGTGCGGCTGCGACAGGTCGAAGGGCAACTGGATACGGAGGGCGAGTTTTGGGAGGAACGCCTCGTTCGTCCCATCGACATCTACCCGGAACACAAGGCTGAGTCGGGCGCCGACTTCCATCAGTCGCGAAACTCGAACGGTGTCTACGAAGTCGAAGCGGTCTTCGTCTATATCGAAACGGACGAAGGCCCCACCGGCATGTTCGGCCCGTTAGCGATAGAAGACGCCTTCTTCATCGATCGAATGATCACGCCCTTGATCCTGGGCGAAGACCCCACGGCCACCGAGCGTATCTGGGACAAGATGTACCGATTCTTGAGGCACGCGCGCAAGGGCAATCCGATGTTCGCGATCAGTTGTATTGATTGCGCGTTGTGGGACCTGCGCGGGAAGTGGCTCGGACAGCCGGTCTTTCGGCTTTTGGGCGGCCCGGTGCGCGACTCGGTCCCGGCCTACGCGAGCGCTTTGGGGTATTCGATAGAGCCCGACAAGGCCGCGGCCCGAGTGAAGGAGTTCGTCGCACAGGGCTACACCGCGACGAAATGGTTCTTCCGTAACGCTCCTGACGATGGTGAGGCAGGCGCGCGCAAGAACGTCGAGCTGGTCCGAACGGTGCGCGAAGCGGCGGGCGATGAAGTTGACATAATGTTCGACGCCTGGAGCAGCTGGAACGTCCGTTACGCGCTGGACATGGCAAACCGAATTGCCGAGTACCGCCCTCGCTGGTTGGAGGAGCCGGTGATGCCCGACCAGATCCGAAACTACGCCAGGATTCGAGCAGCGTCGCCGATTCCGATTTCGGGCGGCGAGCACGAATACACGCGATGGGGCGCCCGCGATTACCTGCGCGCGGGGGCCGTCGACGTTTACCAAGCCGACACGTTCTGGGCGGGCGGCATCAGCGAGATGGTCAAGATATTCACGCTGGCCTCGGCCTACGACATACCGGTCATCCCTCACGGTCATTCAGTGCCGGCCAATGCCCACCTGGCGCTCGCGACGACGGTGAGCGTGACTCCCTTGCTCGAATATCTGGTCAAGTGGAACGAGGTGCATCAATTCTTTTTCAAGAACCCGGTCAAGCCGGTTGATGGAATGGTGACCGTCGGCGAAGAGCCCGGCATAGGGGTTGAGATCGACGAGAGCAAGGTGCAGGCCGAACAGGACCTCTCGTGGACGTAGACGGCGGAGTCCGACGAATCCCGGTCGGCGATTGGATGGCCCAACTGTGAGGAAATTACCCAGAGATTTCAAATTGCATTGGGGAAAAGGCGTGATAGCCGAAGAGGCGACCGCGCAG
>JAPOVO010000206.1 GCA_026708165.1 Chloroflexota bacterium
CTGGATGTGATGTTCATTGGCTTCATCCACTTCGTTCTCGCATTCGATGCGCTCGCGTAGTGTTAACACGCCCTAGTCCAATGGACCGTTATCGGACCCAGACGACAACGCCGACGCGCGGTCGCCGTCGCCGGCCATCCGGATGGGCGACGGCGCCGAGGGGCGGCGGTGGTTCGACCAAGCGGCTCGGCCAGGCGCTCCTTCAGATAGCGGCCGGTATGGCTGGTCGCGTGGTGGGCGGCGATGGTCTCCGGCGTGCCCTCGGCGACTATAGCGCCGCCGTCCTACCCACCTTCGGGTCCCAGGTCGACGATCGAGTCGGCGGCGGCGACATCGAGGTTGTGCTCGATGACGACCACCGTGTTGCCGGCCGCGATGAGCCGGTCGATGATGCCGAGCAGCCGGTCGATGTCTGCCGGATGAAGGCCGGTGGTCGTAGAGCCATGCCTTGGCGCTGTCGTCGTCGTACTTCGGCATGTGCCCTAACTGGGCCAGCGACTTGAAGCGCTTGAACATCAATTCGACCTGCCAGCGCAGGCGATACCACTCCAGCACGTCGGCGGCGGAAAAGGGCGGCTCGGGAAACGTCGTGAAGACGATCACGTACTTGGCGAACCGCAGGGTCGCCGGTTGCACCTGGTTGCCCTTGCGGGCAGCGTCCCGACGGATTTTCTGATGCGCCAAGCGGATGGCTTCGGCGGACTTGCGGAGCACACAGACCCGGCCCGCAACCTCGCACGCCGAGCCTCCGTCGTCGCCCGGCGCCGTGACCGTGGTCACCCACGAGCGGACCGCGCCCGGACGCGTGAGAGCAGGGTCCCCCCCTTACGGTCGTCCTGAAGCTGCGCACCACAGCGGCCACATTCCGCCCTCGCTCACCCGTGGTAGGCTGGCCTTGATGTTTGCCACGCTCGCCGTCGCCCAAAGGGTAAAATCCACTCGGCGGCATCGAGCAGGGCAACATGACCGTAGGGAGGAAAAGGACATGGTGAAGAGAGGGACGTTCACAGCGATTTCGCAGTGGTCAACGTTACTGCTGTTGGCCGTAGGATATTCCATCATTGGCGATGCTGCGGTTGCACAAGAAGCGGCCGGGGGGAGCCGTTACGAACAGCTGTCTGAGCGAGAGAAGAGACTTGCCGACATGCTGACTAGTGCCGACGGTTCAGTTTACAATGCTCTGAGTGAAGCCCAACAGGCCACCTTTGAAGCGATCATGCACGCTCTCGACAAAACCGGTCTTGAAAACATAGTCGAGCAAGTTACGGCCGTTTGGGGTGTAGCCTTCCAGAAGCGGAATCCTACGCTACGCGACACCGATGGCCGGAAGCAGTTCCGGGTTTCGGTTGTTTTAGCGCATGACGCTGTTGCTCAGCTCTTGGGATATCACAAGTTCGACTTTGATCGTAATGGCCACGTGCTGCTGCCTAGTGGCCACTTCGGGGGCGCCGCCGATAGCGCCAGGGAGCCCGGCCCGCCGCCGAACCTTCAGGTATCGTGGCTAGAAGACGATCTAACAGTTGGAGAGATCGACATTGACTATCGGTCTTTAAGAAAAGAACGGTGGAGTCACGGAGCCCCTGAGAACTCCGACGTGCGGGAATGTTTTAGCAATGTACCGCACTATAAACGGCATGTAGCCAAATACGGCCGTGACTTTGAAAAGTGGTGGGGCGATAAGTGCTAACGAGTTCGCTTGAGCAAGGGCGACTCCTGGGGACATCGAACTGCCCCGCGGAATCCGGAAGGGACTGATGCTCGACACACATGCTGTTGCCCGGTCGCTGACGGCAGCCAACTTCACGCCCGCCCAGGCTGACGCTCTCACTGATGCTCTGCGAGAGTTCACCGAGCGAGGCGACCACGTCACATCGGACCAGTTCAAGGCCGGCCAAGCCGAGGTGAGGGCCGAGATAACCGAACTGCGCTCCGAACAGCGAACCCAGATTGCCGAGGTTCGGACTGAAATCGCGAACCTGGACACGCGGCTTTCGAAGCAAATCGCGGAGGTACGGACCGAGATCGGAAATCTCGAAGCCAGGCTCATCAAGTGGATCATCGGAACAGTGGTTACGACTGCTGGCGTGACAGTCGCGATTGCCGGCGTGGTTGTTGGCGTTCTGCGTCTCCTTGCCGCCGAGTAGGGACGACGGACCTTAGTTAGTGTTCGGTGGAAAACCCCGCAAGTGATTGATTCTACGGGGTGTACCGCGGAT
>JAPOVO010000491.1 GCA_026708165.1 Chloroflexota bacterium
GCGATGGCCTGCATCATCCCGTGGCCGCGCATGGGCTTGTCCACATACATGGTGTGCAGGCTCGGGGCGTCGAAGCCGGTGAGCCACATGTCGCGCACCAGCACAATTCTCAACGGGTCTTCGGGGTTGCGGAAGCGTTTGGCCAGGGCTTCTCGCCCGACTTTGTTACGGATGTGTGGTTGCCGGTCGGTTGGGTCGGAAGCCGAACCGGTCATCACTACCTTGATCGCGCCTTGGTTGTCGTCGTCGTGTTCCCAGTCGGGGCGCAAACGGACCAGTTCTTGGTAGAGGTCTACGCAGATACGTCGACTCATGCACACGACCATGGCTTTGCCGTCCATCGCTTCCAGACGCTTCTCGTAGTGGGCCACGATGTCTTCGGCGATCAGCGCTACTCGTTTCTGCGAGCCGACCACCGCTTCGAGTTGTGCCCATTTGGTTTTGAGCTTCTCGCGGCGCTCTACTTCTTCTCCTTCTGTGACTTCCTCAAAGCCAGGGTCAATCTTGGGCCGCTCCTGACCGTCCAGGGAGAGCTTGGCGAGGCGGCTCTCGTAGTAGATGGGGACCGTGGCTTTGTCTTCCACGGAACGCTGGATGTCGTAGACGCTGATGTAATCGCCGAACACTGCTCTGGTGTTGGCATCTTGAAGTTCGATTGGCGTGCCGGTGAAACCGACGAACGAGGCGTTGGGCAGGGCGTCGCGCATGTGACGGGCGTATCCGTCGATGAAGTCGTATTGGCTGCGGTGTGCTTCGTCGGCGATCACCACGATGTTGCGGCGCTCTGAGAGTATCGGGTACCGGGCCGCCCGCTCATCGGGGAAGAACTTCTGAATGGTCGTGAACACGACCCCGCCAGATTCCACGGAGAGCTTCGTCTGCAGATCGGCTCGACTCTCCGCCTGCACGGGTGGTTGACGAAGCAGGTCCGAGCAACGGGAGAACGTGGAAAATAGCTGGTCGTCCAAGTCGTTGCGATCAGTGAGCACGACCACCGTGGGATTGGCCATCGCCGGCTCGCGGATTATCCGCCCGGCGTAGAACACCATGGTCAGGCTCTTTCCAGATCCCTGGGAGTGCCTGACCACGCCGATCCTCCGGTCGCCAGGGGTACCACCCGGTTTGCGATTCGCGGCTCTTGGGCCGGTTGCGGCGGCTCTGGGATCCTGCTCGTCGCGTAGTTCAGCGGCCCGCAGGGTTTCGTCTACCGCTGCTTCGACCGCGTGGAATTGGTGGTAACCGGCGATCTTCTTCGCAAGTCCACCCCCGTCGTACTCATACACGATGAAATCGCGGACCAGCGAAAGGAACCTGTCTTGGGCGAACGCTCCTTTGAGCATCACCTTCAACTGGGGCACGTTCGGATCGGCTTCAGCCTCACCCGAGATGGTGCGCCAAGGCTTGAACCATTCCCGACCGGCGGTGAGGGTGCCGATCCTTGCTTCGAGGCCATCGGAGATGACTAGGACTTCGTTCATTGAGAACAGGTTCGGCAACTCGGACTTGTATGTCTGGAGCTGCTGCCATGCAGACCAGATCGTCGCATCGGCGTCAGCCGGGTTCTTGAGTTCGACTGCTCCGAGTGGCAGCCCGTTGACGAACAACACGATGTCGAGTCGACGATTGCAGCCGTCCTCCACCATGGTGAACTGGTTGACCGCCATCCAGTCGTTGTTTTGTGGATTGCCGAAGTCGATCACTCTGGCTTGTGCACCTCGGATCGTGCCGTTGTCGTCGCGGTATTCGACGTTGACGCCGTCGACCAGCATCCGGTGAAACGCCCGGTTGCGAGTTTCGAGCGTGGCCCCTTCAGGCCGTGTCAGCTTTCGACCTGCATTCTCTAGAGCTTCTGGCGGCAATCCCCGATTGAGCCGCGCTAAGGCGTCTCTCAACCTGCCGGCCAACGTTGGCTCATCGTATTTCTCCCGTTCCGCGCCTGGTGTGAAGGGGGCGATATCTGGTCCATACGCGATCCCCCACCCGAGACTCTGCAGATACGCAAGCGCGATCTTCTCAACCTCAGCCTCATTGAGTCCTGTCACTGCACTTCTCATCGGTCGACGGCAAGTTCACTCTTCACAGAGTCCGCCGAACACGTTAGACCGTCCAGACCTTTCCCGTGGATGCTGGCGCGAGCCGATCGACCCGACTCAGGCTCGGATGACCTCCCCCCCGTACCGCTCGAACCGTGTGCCCGAGGCACATATTGGCACGC
>JAPOVO010000301.1 GCA_026708165.1 Chloroflexota bacterium
CTGCATCTCTACACAGTTGACGGTGGTGCCGTCCGGAATATGCGCAAGGGGCAGAGCGTTGCCGGGTCTCAATTCGGACTCGGGTCCAGCCGTCACCACGCTGCCGACCGATAGGCCCACTGGAGCGATGATGTAGCGCTTTTCGCCATCTGCGTAGTTCAGCAGCGCGATACGGGCCGACCTGTTTGGGTCGTACTCGATAGACGCGACTGTGGCCGGGACATCCAGCTTGTCGCGCTTGAAGTCGATGACACGGATTCGGCGCTTGGCACCTCCGCCCCGCCGCCGCACGGTAATTCGGCCCTGATTGTTCCGTCCCGCGCGCTTCTTCTGAGGCTTCAAGAGCGGTTTATGTGGAGAGTCGGTCGTGATGTCCGAAGAGTCCACGGACGTGTAATTGCGACGCCCTGGCGAGGTTGGCTTGTAGGTCTTGAGCGGCATAGTCAGCTATCCAGCCTATGTACCGGGGAACAATTCAATGGACTGACCCGCCTGAAGGGTGACAATGGCTTTCTTCCAATCAGGCCGACGTCCGCGGCTGCGGCCGAAACGACGCCATTTCCCCTTCATGCGTGCAACGTTCACGGATACGACATCCACCCGAAAAAGTTCCTCGACGGCCTTCTGGATATCGAGCTTGTTAGCGCGGTCGTGAACACGGAAGGCGTATTTTCCGGACTCTGCCAAAAGAGTCGTCTTCTCGGTGAGTATGGGACGAATGATGACATCACGCGAGTCCATCATCGTTAGTCCTTCGCAACGCCGCCAATGCGGCCTTCGACAATACAAGGTGATCCGCGGCCAAGATCTCGTAAGCCGACAGAGTGTCGGCTCGCGCGACGCTGACTGTCTGGAGATTCGCGGTGGAGCGAATCACGTCGCTACTCGGTGCTTCGTCGACGAGTAGAATATCGCCCCTCAGATCAAGCATATCAAGCCATTTGACCCTTTGCTTGGTTCCCGGCTTCGACAACTCAAGCGAATCGACCACGGCCATTCTCCCGGCCGCCAGCTTCAGGCTCAGCGCCGAAGCGAAAGCCTGACGCCGTTCTCTCCTGTTTAGATCCCGCGAAAAAGACCTCGGTTGCGCGTTGAGCGCCTTACCACCGCCTCGCCAAATCGGCGACCGAATCGATCCATGGCGAGCGCGACCGGTCCCCTTCTGCCGCCAGGGCTTCCGTCCACCGCCCCGCACTTCCGATCGATTCTTCACGGACTGAGTGCCGCGGCGCAAGTTGGCCTGCCGGTCGACTATGGCACGCTGGAGTAACTCTACGTGTGGTTCGTCAGTGAGGATCTCAGCGGGAACCTCAATCTCGCCTGCTTCCGCGCCATCCGGGTCCAGAACCCGGACCGCCGCATATGGTTGGTCCTTGCCCTCCCCGCTCATCAAGCCCCCATCGGCCGAAGAATTACCAAACCGCCGTTCTTACCCGGCACGGCCCCCTTCACCAACAGCAGATCACGCTCGATATCGGAGCGGACGACCCGCAGGCCGTTCACCGTAACTCGCGAGTTGCCCATCTGCCCGGCCATCTTCTGCCCTTTGAAGACCTTGCCGGGAGTCGTTCCCGCCCCTATGGACCCCGGGGCCCGGAGCCTGTCGGATTGCCCATGTGTTCGCGGACCGCCTCGAAAACCATATCGCTTGACAGTCCCGGCAAATCCCTTGCCCTTTGAGGTTCCGGTTACGGCAACCTTGTCGCCGGCCTCAAACTGTTCAACCGAGAGCCTGTCGCCGACGCTGACGCTGGAAGTCTCGTCGACCCTAAATTCGCGCAGCACTTTCAACGGCCGTGAAGGGGCCAGATGGCCCGCTTCGGGTTGATTCAAACCACGGCTACCAGCGTCCTCGAATCCAACCTGTACCGCGCTGTAGCCGTCAGAAACGGCAGATTTGACCTGCGTAACGAAGCAGGGACCGGCTCTTATGACGGTTACGGGCGTAAACCGCCCGTCTTCGTCATAAACGTGGGTCATACCCAGTTTCCGTCCGATTAGTCCCAAGCTCATGATGACCGGCCGCCTAAGACTTGAGCTCGATATCTACGCCGGCCGGCAAATCGAGGTTCAACAGCGCATCCATCGTTTCAGGCTTTGGATCGATTACGTCGATAAGCCGTCGGTGCGTTCGCATCTCGAACTGCCCCCGAGCGCCTTTATCGATGAAGGGCGACCGAATGACCGTCCACTTGTTGATTCTCGTGGGCA
>JAPOVO010000456.1 GCA_026708165.1 Chloroflexota bacterium
CTGCATTTTGCGGGTTTAAATGCTTCGGCCACATGGGCCTGAACATGTACCACTGGTCGGGGCGGCGGCGAATCATCGCCTCAATATTACCCATTACAGCTTGGGTTATACCCTCGACGCTGGCATCTGGGGACCTTTCGCTGTCCGTATAGATCGGCGGATATGCGACCGCGGAGTAAGTTTGGTCCGAATTTCGGATGGCCCCTCCCACGACTATCGGCGCGCCGGTTCTGATCGCCAGCTTGGCAGTCCCGGCCGGGACGTACGTGCGCCGCCCGAAGAAGCTCACCTCGACGCCTTCGCCAGGCGTCGGACGGTCGGCCACTACCCCGAGATATTCGTTTCTTCGAAGTACCCGCAGCGCCGGACGGGCGGCGTTGCCAAGCTGCACGGCGTTAACGTTCTTGTCGGCCCGGACTCGCCGGAGAAGCTCGTTGGCCTCGGGATTCGAAAACGTTTCCTGGATCACGGTAAGAGGATAGTCGAATGCGATAGTTGCGCCAGCCACGTCCCAGTTTCCAAAATGAGCGGTGACGAAAATTACCCCTCTCTTGAGCTTGCGAGCGTCCAAAACGTTCTCCCATCCCTCTATCGATTTCACACGGCGGCGCACCTCGGACAGACTGCCCTGATGGAACCGCAAGAGATCGACCGAATGCTCGGCATATTGAGCGACCGACTCCCGCGCCAGCGCCTTGACAACGGGATCCGTACCTGGCCGTCCCAACACCACCGACATATTGGATATCGTATTTCGCCGGACTTTTCCCATCAGCTCAAACGCGAGCTTACCTGCGAGACGCGCCACGGCGGTCACGAGCAGGGTGGGCAACCCCCCCAGAATCCACCCCGCTAGTTCGAACAGCCGGATCAAGGCATAGGGTCGGTCGATGGGTTATTGATCGCCAACTCCGACGCGGCGATGAAGTCTTCAACCATGGACCGCGCCTCATCGTCGGAGTACTGGACCGGCGGCGACTTCATGAAGTAGGCCGAAGGCCCTTCTATGGCGCCCGTCAATCCGCGGTCACGCGCCAGCTTCGCGCATCGAACGGCGTCTATCACCACGCCCGCCGAGTTAGGAGAGTCCCAGACTTCGAGCTTGACCTCGGCATTGAGCGGCATGTCACCGAAGCCTCGTCCTTCCAGCCGTATGTACGCCCATTTCCGGTCGGTCAACCAGGGCACGTAATCGCTGGGACCGATATGGACGTTGCGGTCGTCAAGCTCGTGTTCCAGGACGCTCTGCACTGCGTCCGTCTTCGATTCCTTCTTGGAGGCCAGCCTTTCATTTTCGAGCATGTTCTTGAAATCGGCGTTTCCTCCGACGTTTAGCTGCATTGTGCGCTCGAGCGGCACGCCGCGTTCCCGGAAGAGCCGCGCCAGCACCCTATGGACGATAGTGGCGCCGACTTGCGACTTGATGTCGTCGCCGACTATCTGCGCCCCGGCATCTCGAAAACGCTTCTGCCAGTACTCTTCGCGGGCGATGAACACGGGCATGCAATTCACCATGCCCACGCCAGCCTGCAAAAGCTGCTCGACGTACCACTTCGTAGCCTCTTCACTTCCCACCGGGAGGTAGTTGACTACCACGTCGGTACCGGTGTCTTTGAGGATGCTGACTATGTCGTCGGTACTGCCTGAGGCCTTGGTGATGGAGTCGCTCATGTAGGCGCCTATTCCATCGTGAGTCATACCCCTGTGAACCTTGACGCCAACTTGCGGAACCTCAGCGAACTTGACCGTGTTGTTAGGGCCGGTGAATATCGCCTCGCCCAAGTCCCGTCCGACCTTTTGGCTATCGATGTCGAACGCGGCGGTGAACTCGATATCGGATACGTGATATCCCCCGAGATCGACATGCATCAGACCCGGAACTTCGTCCGAGGGCTGGGCGTCCCTGTAGTAGTTGACTCCCTGTACGAGCGACGACGCGCAGTTGCCGACTCCGATGATGCCTACTCTGACTTCACTCATTCGTATTGACCTTCCTCCCTGGTCTAGGAATCAGCATCCGGCTCACACAAGAGCCGGCGGTTTCGACTATGTGTAGAAATTCACGTTAGAGACAACGGACGCGTGACTGTTTCCGTTGCCCTCGCTGGTCGACGAAAGTGCAACCGACATCTTGTCATCGAGCGTAACCTACCGACCTAGTCTCTCGAATCACGATGACCCTTATCAGATCGGGAACGCCGCCC
>JAPOVO010000280.1 GCA_026708165.1 Chloroflexota bacterium
TGGACCGTACCGGGGGGATTCAATCCCGCGGATACGCACCTGTCCGCTGCGCCTACCCCGACGACGGTTGGGTGGAACAGGACGCTCGCCAACTATGGAAGTCGGTGCTTCAGGCGGCTTCCCAGGCTCTGGGACCGGACAAGCCCGCGCTGGCCGCAATAGGCATAGCCAACCAGCGCGAGACCACCGTACTGTGGGATTCCGTCACCGGCGAGCCGCTTGCGCCCGCGATTGTCTGGCAAGACCGCCGAACCGCGCCGATGTGCCGCGATCTGTTGGAGCAGGGCCACGCGGGTTATATACGGTCCAGGACTGGTCTGGTTCTCGATCCCTACTTTTCGGCGGTCAAGGTCCGCTGGCTGCTCGAGTCGGATGGCCGCCTCGCAAGTCTTGCGAAATCAGGGCGGCTGAAGTTCGGAACCGTTGACTCATGGCTCGCCTGGAATCTCACCGGGGGACAATCGCACATAACCGACCCATCGAACGCCTCACGAACCATGTTGTGCGACATCGAGCGCGTGGCGTGGAGTAGCGAACTGCTCTCGATTTTCGATATCCCACCAGCCGTCCTACCTCAGATCGTCACTACGAGCGGCGCCACGGCGGTTACCGGCGACGTCGACGGAATCCCGAGGGGAGTTCCGATTGCGGGACTGGCGGGAGATCAACACGCAGCGCTGTTTGGGCAAGGCTGCTTCGCGCCGGGCATGTTGAAGGTAACTTACGGGACCGGGTGCTTTCTGCTCGCCAACGCGGGCCGCAATCTCCATCGCCCGACAGGGTCCCTGCTAGAGACCGTTGCCTGGACAATCGGCGAAGAAACAGAATACGCGATTGAAGGCAGCGTTTTCATTGGCGGAGCAGTCGTTCAATGGCTTCGGGATGAACTTCGAATCATCGACTCGTCCAGAGATTCGGAGCGGCTAGCAGCCGAGGTCGACGATACCGCCGGAGTCGTGTTCGTGCCCGCATTCGTCGGTCTCGGCGCGCCATACTGGAACCCGCGCGCGCGAGGACTTATAGCCGGTCTTACTCGAAATGCGACCCGCGCGCACGTCGCCAGAGCCGCGCTTGAGTCAGTCGCGCATCAGGTTGCGGACGTTGCCGAGACGATGGCACTGGAAACCAATCTAGTCGTCCGCGACGTCCGCGTCGACGGCGGCGCATCGGAAAACAATCTCCTCATGCAGATGCAGTCCGACCTCCTCGGCACGAAGGTGCTGCGGCCAACCGCTGTAGAGACGACCGCCCTAGGGGCGGCGTTTCTGGCAGGTCTGGCGACCGGATTCTGGAATTCAAAGGAGGAGCTGAGCTCGATATGGCAGCTAGACAGGGAATTCGCTCCGTCCGGCGGTCAAGACGTCGCCCAAAAGCGTCGCGATTGGCAAAAAGCTGTCGCAAGGTCGCTCGACTGGGCCGATCCCTGACCCACTCTTCGTCCGAATGGACCGCCGCGTAGCGCAGATTCGTCGCAAACGGCAGACTCCCAGGTAACCAATCCCGCCGCACTTGCTCATTCGCTATCCTTTCTGGCGCCGCCGTCGGTACAGAATGGAGCAAAGCAAGTGTCCAAAGTACGCCTGGGGTTGGTTGGTTGCGGCAACATGGCGCAGCAGCATGCCTCCCGGTTCAACATGCTTGAGGACCGGGTGGAGTTGACAGCCGCCGTCGACTACAACATTGAGAGCGCGGAGGCCGTGTGCGCAGAATTCGATGGATGCCGCCCGTTCACGGACTACAGGGAAATCCTGGACAGTGTTGACGCCGTTCTAATCGCCGTGCCTCACCACTACCACTACGAATCCGCGAAGTTCTTCCTGGAAGCCGGCAAGCATGTGCTCCTCGAAAAACCGATGGCCAACACTGACGAAAAGTGCGTCGATCTGGTCAAAATCGGCGAGAAAGCCGAAGGCGTGTTCATGATCGCCTACATCATGCGTTACCACCCGCTGGTCGCGCGCATGAAGGAGTTGGTCGACCAGAAGTATTACGGCGACGTCATTCAGATGTCGATCTGGACGGAGCAGCTAACGCAGTTCGGACCGGAGCACTGGCGCTCTTCCGCTAAGAATCTGGGCGGCGGGGAGTTCATGAGTCACGGCTGTCACTACGTAGACATCCTGCTCTGGTTTCTGGGTCGGCCGGTCCGTGGCGTCCACTTGGGAACCAACTTCGGCACTCCGTGGATGGAG
>JAPOVO010000024.1 GCA_026708165.1 Chloroflexota bacterium
TATTGCAACTCGGCGCTGTCGATACCGGTCAGCCTGGGCAGGTCAGTCGCTCCGACCGCGGAGCTCAGATAGACGATGGGAACGACCACCAGGACCGCGGTCAGGAACAGGGTGAACAGGAAGGCCCTAAAGAACGTAGCCACGTAATGCTTCCCGAACGCGCTAGGCCGTCAAGAGCCGAATCGTCTTCGTCCGGTACCGGCGGCTACCTTTTTCCCGCGCCGTCTGGTGCCCGGAATCTCGCCGGAAAACTTCATCGATTCCTTGACGCTGCTTCTATGTCCGGCCCGCGCCGCTTGCCTCGGCATCTCGTTCCTCGGCCAGAACCTCCATCTGCCAGTCCCAGTCGATCTTTGGATAGAACCGCTCGGGGTGCTGTACCGCCCAAATTTGCTTGCGAATGAGGTAGTTGGCCGGGTCCTCGGCCAGAGCTTCGCGCCACCGATGGATCGCGGTTTGCATTTCGCCTTCAGCGTAGGCGCTGACGCCCCCGGCGAAAGACTCGATTGCGTCCGGCACACCATCCAGCCGTCCCGAGGCCTCCATTTCGGGGGCACCGCCGCGGGCGAAAACGTCCACGGCATCGCGGTCGGACTCGTCATCAACGGAGAACGGGACCTTGACGCCAACGACGGTCCCGCCGGCTCGCACCATGATTCCAACAGGGATCGCCGTATATCCGAACGCTTTGCCGAGCGCGTTTCTCTGATCGATCCAGGTGGGATATGCGGCGCGCGCCTTTTCGACCCACGGGCGGGCCGCCTCGGGGCCTTGAGCCTCCGCCGCGATGCTGATGAACCTGAATTCCGAGTATTGTCGCTCTTCGAGGAACTGCCGCCACCCTGGCAGCTGGTCTCTGCATCCTCACCAGGAAGCCCAAACGAACAGAAGCGTGTTTTCTTCGAAGTCTGCGCTGGAGAGTCCGGCAGGACCGCCGGACAAATCAGTTAGATGAACTTCCGGAAAGTGGTCACCTGCTTTGACGATCTTCGGGTCCATGGCCGCTCTCCTTATCTATGGCGTCTGGAACATATGGGGATTCTCTTGAGGTTGAACGCGCGCTTTCGGGTTCATAAGTTGATTCTATGCCGCAGCCCCATTTTTGCTCCCGTGGAGCGTTGCGTTCGTTAAGCTTGAATCCGGCCTAGGCAAGTCATCTATCTGGGGTATCGATGGAAAAAAGAGTGCTGGGACGGACAGGTCACGCGAGTACTGTGGTGTGCTTCGGCACGGCAGGTATTGGCAGGGTGACGCAAGAGGTGGCGGACGAGGCCGTCGAACAAGTGCTTACTTATGGAGTCAACCACATCGATATCGCACCTACCTATGGGGAAGCGATGGAGCGTATGAAGCCGTGGATGCCGCGCATCCGCGAGCGGATGTTCCTTGGAGCCAAGACGGGCAAGCGCTCAAAAAACGAGGCGTGGGACGAGATCAACGACTGTATGCGGCGCCTGGGGGTGGATTCGTTCGACCTCTTTCAACTGCACTATGTCTCAAACAGGGAAGAGCTTGACAAGGTCACTGGCAGGGGCGGCGCTTTGGAAGCGCTGGTCGAGATGCGCGATCAGGGACTGACAAGATTCATCGGTATTACCGGCCACGGCCCCGAAGCGCCTCGAGTCCAGATAGAGGCGCTCGACCGCTTCGATTTCGACACCGTCATGTTCCCCCTAAGCGCAGCGATCCACCGCAACGCGGAATACAGACACGACGCGGAGCGGCTCCTGGCGCTGGCGAACGAACGGAACGTGGGTGTCCACACGATTAAGATGATCGCCCGCGGCGGCTGGGGCGACCGCGAACGCGAGTGCACGACTTGGTACGATCCCCACCGCGACCAAGAAGACATAGACGCCGCGCTGTGGTGGGTGTTGTCACAGCCGATGCACACAGCGCCCTCGGCGGGCGACGTGCGGCTCTTGCCCAAGGTCTTGAGCGCGGCTCAGAGATTTGAGCCTCTGCATGAAGACAAGCAGGCGGAGGTGATTGCCGGGCAGCAACCGCCGTTGCCCGAACCGGCGCTGGGAATCCCCTCCGCCGCCTGACGATGTAATACGAACAGCGCCCGACAATCGAGCGAATGCCAGGCGCGAAGGGGAGTGGGAGAGGCTATGGATGGAGCTTCGGACGTGACGGTTGTTGTTGGAACGCCGGACGGGGTGCGGGTGGCCGGTCGGTCACACGGA
>JAPOVO010000092.1 GCA_026708165.1 Chloroflexota bacterium
GACGCGTAGTCCACGTCGACCGCCCCCTCACGCGGCCACGCGTCCTGAAGATCGACTTCCGGTTCGAGGAACAGCGGCTGGTCCCTGCAATCCCGCTTGTAGCCCGTCGACGCCGGCACGCCTTCGGCCGCCAGCGCCTCGGCAAACCGCTCCCGTGGAAGCCCGTCAAACGCCTCCTTCTGATATCTGAAGGTGTATATGTGATATGCGTTCCTGGTCACGTACGGATCGTGACGCAGTGGAATGACTCCCTCGATTCCGTTCAGCAGTTCGTTTAGATAGTCCCCGTTGGACGAGCGGTGGACCGCCTGTTCCTCCAGCACGTCGAGGTTGGCGTTCAAAACAGCCGCTATCAGCTCGGAGAGCCGGTAGTTCCACGAGAGGTAACGGAAGACCCCTGTCCGCTCCCTGATGGATCCTGCCCACAGGTCGTGGTAGTCCACGGAATTCCAGTAAAGCGTCTCGTCATCGGTGAGAACGATTCCGCCTTCGCCGCCGGTGAGGTTCTTGGCCGGTCCGAGGCTGAACGCGCCGACGTCCCCGATCGTTCCAAGCCCCTTGCCGTTCCACGTTCCCCCGTGCGCGTGCGAGCAGTCCTCGATGACCTTCAGGTTGTGTTTGCGCGCGATCTCGAGGATCGGCCCCATGTCGCACGGCAGACCCGCGAAGTGCACGGTCATGATCGCTTCGGTGCGGTCGGTGATAGCCGCCTCGATCTTGGACGGATCGATGTTATAAGTCTCTAGGTCGATATCAACGAATATCGGAACGCAGCGCGCCATCAGAATCGACGTGGCGCTCGCCATGAAGGTGAAGGGCGACAGGATGACCTCCGCCCCTCTCGTCAGATTCAGGCTGCGCAGACCGACTTCAAGAGCCGCGGTTCCGCTGCTGACCGCAAGACCGTAGGCCGCGCCCTGGTATTCGGCAAACCGGTCTTCGAAACGGCGCACCTGCCCCCCGTTGGCGCGAGACCACTGATTGCCCAGCAGGACCTCTTCGGCCGCTCTAACGCCGTTTGCTCCCCCTATGGGCCACTTTGGCCACGATCCGCTGCAAACAGGTGTACCGCCCGTAATCGCCAGATTGCCCATGCCACCGACTCCCGGTTCAATCGATTAGTGGAATCTCTCGCGCGGATTATTGCACCGAACGAGAAACGGGGCGCATTGACTGCGCCAGCCGGACTACAACGTGTATGCGCGCACGGCTACGGGACGTCAGGCCGCCGCGTCGGGTCTTCCAGAAGCTCGTTTATCGCCTTCCACACCTCGTCCGCCACCGGGATTCCCTGCGCCTCGCGTAACTGCTTCGTCCTACGTTCAGGGTCCCCGGGCGCCATGACCCGTTCGACGCCCTCGGCGGGACGCGACTCCCTAACCTTGCGAAGAAATCCGGCCGACTTGGCAGCCGCTCCCAACTCACCCCCGAACGTGCCCGGATCGAGTGCCACAATGGACATCCCGGCGTGCCGGAAACTTGCTCCGCGTCGGAACATCGGGCCACCGCGCTCGGACTCGGCGAAATCGTCCGACGCGCCGAGAACCCGGCTGAGCAGTTCGACAAGCAGCGCAATCGCATAGCCCTTGTAGCCGCCGAACGAGACCAGCGCCCCGCCGTCGTAATAGTCCTCTGGGTCTGTCGACGGCCTGCCGTGGCGGTCGACAACGCAGCCGTCGGGCAGCGCGTCTCCCCGGTTGCGCGCCAGCAAGACCTTGCCGCCGGCGATTGTCGTTGTAGCGAAGTCGGCGATGAGCGGCGGCTCGTCGCCGCCGGGGAATCCGAACGCTATCGGATTGGTCGACAGCAGCGCGTCCCGCCCGCCGAATGGCACTGCCATCGGAGTTTCCTCGCCCCCGCCTCCGACCGCGATCAGCGCGGCCGCGCCGCGTTCCACGGCCATTTCGGCATACTCGCCCACCCGTCCGGTGTGATTTGCCTCGACTAGGTTCACCCAGGCCAGCCGCTCTTCAAGCGCCTTCTCGACCGCTATGTCGAGCGCGTATTTGGCGGTGACATGGCCGAATCCCCAGTTACCCCTCACTAGAGCGGTGTTGCGTGTTTCCCTGACAATCTCCGGCCTTGCCGTCGGAACGATGTGCCCCTCACGAATCGCGTTTGCGTATGCCAGGACCATCTGCACGCCGTGCGAATCGTGCCCGGCCAGGTTCGATGCAATCAGCGCTTG
>JAPOVO010000419.1 GCA_026708165.1 Chloroflexota bacterium
CAATACGTGCGGATGGCCGCTGTGCGCTTCTAGGTCGATAATGTGGTGCAATCCAGCGTCCCGTACGTCAACGTCCAGAACACTCAATCCTTCACGGAGATCATCGCCTAGTGCTTGACGTTCTTCGCGACGCCGAAGAGTCTGAACGAGTGGGCATGGCCCCTTCAACTCCACTTGCAAAATCCACTCCTGATCAGGCAAGACTTCCCCCGCAGTCTCCGCTTCGAGGGTAACCTCGGAGAATGCGGCCTGAGCCGCATTTTGAACATCTATGACGGTTGTGGCTTCTACCAGGTCGGTCAGCGTTAGACGCTCCCAGCGGATCGGCGCCAGTGGCTCGAATCGCCACTCGGGATTGATTCCCGGTTCCACATCGACCACAAGTGCTCCCTTGGCACCTGTTTCCCCGAAGCTACGCCCCTGCAAATTACCGGGATAGACGGCTGGAGGATCGTCACACACGCAATGTCGCTTATGTATGTGCCCAAGTGCCCAATAGGCATAACCCTTGTGTCGGAAATCGTTTCGTGCCGCCGGTGCATACGGTTCGTGTTCGTCAGCGTGTTGTGTTGCTTTCACATTCGCGTGAAGAAGAGCGATAGATGGTGCCGACTGCGGCGCAACAGGGAATTGCGCCGCTAGATTTGTTGTCTCTCGTTGAGTTTGATGACCGGCAGCTACAATCCAGCCAATTCCCCATCCATCTCGTTCGATTGGAATCTTGACGGGTTTACGAGAATTGACAAGGTGGAATCCTGAGTCTGGCCAGTCAATCTGCATCGCACGGTAGTTGGCCCGGCCGGGGTCATGATTGCCCGTGGCGTAAACCACTGTAATCCCTTTTTCGACCAGCCGAGCGATTTCTCGCACTAACACGAGTTCAGTCGCGACAGTTAGGAAGTCGTTGTCGAACAGATCACCTGCGATCACCAGTGCGTCAGCATCTTCCCTGATTGAGAGATTCACTAGATTCGTAAACGCCTCACGGCCAGCCTCCTGCAACCGGTAGCGCAATTTTCGGTCTCGGCGTACGTAGGGGGTGTCGAGGTGAATATCGGCGGCGTGAATTATCTTCATTGATGTTGTTTCATTTCCTTGCACCTCGCTTTCTCAAGCCATTTGTTCGAATTGAAACTGGCCCTACAGAGTACGAGAACAAGGGGAGACTGCCGACAGTCTTTTTCGCCTTGGGACTGTGGCCCATCTCCCCTTGTGGCGTGCGTAAGCAAGCGTTCACGTAACGGTTCATTTGCCGCGCCTACGCATCTCTGAAACACGGTACCGTGTTTTGGGAATTTTACATCGCCCTGCACAGGTTTGAAAAGTCAATTTTACGGATATTCGAGATTTCAACCCTCTTCGGTCGTACCTTTGATCATTCGCGTTTAGCAGGACTTTTGGGATAGGCCCTGTCAGTGGCCTGAAAGTCCTGATGACTTTCGTCAGAGCTATCGTTTCTACGGGGCTTGGTCGGCTCGTCAGCCCGCTACTTGATCCAGTATCAGATTCGGTATCAGCGGCGGCGCGTCGGCTACCGACAGGCCTTCGGCAAGCGCGGCGAGCGCTTGCTGGGCTGAATCCCCGTCGCGGGCGGCTATCCAGCCCCAGTCCTCGTCGGACGCTACCGGGTCGCCGACCTTCTTGATTATGTAAAGTCCGGGCGCTAGATCGATGTTCTCGCCCTTCACCTTTCGCGCGCCGCCGAGCAGGCTGAGCGCTCTTCCAACCGCGCGGGCGTCGACGTGTGTCACGTAACCTGCCCAACCTGGCTCAATCGGCAGCTTGACCGGCAGCCGTTCGTGCGGTGGCTCCCGCTCGAACGCTTCCAGGTCGCCGCCCTGCGCTTCTACCATCTCCCGGAACTTCGCTTCGGCGGCCCCCGAAGATATGGCTCTTTCAGCGCGCTCCCTTGCCGCGCGCGGCGCGGGACGCAACCCGGAATCGCGGATCAACCCTGACACGACGGTCAGCGCAAGCTCCGTAACGTCCGGTGGTCCCTTGTCTCGAAGTACGTCCAGCGCTTCCGAGACCTCCACCGAGTGCCCGACCGCAAACCCTAGCGGCTGGTTCATGTCTGTCAGAAACGCGCGGACTTTACGTCCGGCGGATTGTCCGATATCGACCAGCATATCGGCGAAATCAATCGCGGACTCATAGTCGGGCATGAAAGCGCCCGATCCCACCTTG
>JAPOVO010000495.1 GCA_026708165.1 Chloroflexota bacterium
CTCACCTCCCGCATTGCAACGATGCGAGCGAAATGGCAACCGTCGACGGTGCTGCTCGGAACTCGCCCACAGAGACTTCCGCCCGGCCTCGCGGAAGCCAAGATCGATCCCTTGACTCATGAGGACGCTGAGGGCCTCATAAGGACAATCGACGCCAGAAGCCCCCACCTTGACTGGCTGCGAGAGGAAATCGCCGAGGTTCTCTGTCGCCCACTGCTCGCGATCCAATTCGCGTTGAACCAGCGCAATGGCCGCGGAGTCGGCATGGACGAAGCGCAGCTAATCGCTTCAGTCGGCGAGCAAGCGCTAGAAGACCTAGACGCCACGGCCGACGGCCTCTCAGAACTCTTGGTTCAGCTCGCATGCCGGATCGTGGACTCTGGCGGCCGCTCGGTCGATCCGCGTGAGCTGGATGCCTCACCCGCACAGATCGTCCAGCTCTCGCGGCTTCGGATCGTGCAGCAACTCGAAGGAAGGCTGTCCTTCCAGCTAGCCGCTCTGACGGAGTACCTCGCAGCGGACGCCCTTCGGCGTGATCCCAAGACCTTGGAGCGCAGCGTGTCAAGCCCGCTGAGGGCACACCGCTGGCGTTATGTGTTCGTGCAGGCTCTGCAGCAAGGGTCCGCTGAACAGATCGACGCCGTCATGTCGACGCTGCTCACCCATGCGCCGGCTACCGCATCCTGGGTTCAGAACGAGGCGTACACCCCCGGCTACTTCGGAGAGTCGACTCCGCCTATCACGAACGCCGAGGAAGCCGGGGCGAGAGTTCGACGGGCGGCAGCGGCATGGCTCACGCCCTGGCCGGGCCTTGTCGAAAGGTGCGGCGAGGACGGGGAATTGCCTCCCTTGGGCGTCGCGCTGACGAACTCGTGGCTGAAGACGGCGTGGCTGTTCGGCACGGACGCCACTCCGGAGCCGGTGGCCCTGATCCCGTCGGACCAAATGGAGTACGGGAAGGCGCTTCGGTACGGAAGATCGAACAGTCCTCTTGCAGGCATCACGCAGCGGGGGCTGACGACTGGGCAGGATTGGCCTTGGGTGTGGGTCCGAGACGAGTTCGAGGGAATCATCGAGGACCACCTGCGAAGCCGCCGACTGCTCACCGACGTCGAATTGTGCTGGCCTGAGCTGGCCTGGGATTTCGCCCATCAGATGCTCAGCGAGCACGCGGCAACCCAGTCTCGGCCGGTGTCGCGAGCCGAACTAGAGGCAGTCGTCTCGAGCCACCGGCCGCCTCGATCAAGCGGGACGTTTGCCCTCGGGTTTAGTTCAGATTGGAGCATCGACGACGGCGAAGCATTCGTCGCTGACCTCGCAAGGGTCGGGCTCGAGGAAGTCACCTCGCCGTGGCCGCCTGCCGACTTGAGCGGCGGCAGCGTGGAGGCATGCTGGACAACCGGGCAGCTGTTGCTACGACTGAGGGCAGCGACAGCGGCCGCATTGGACATCTATCGGGCAATCGTCGATCGGCATCTGCCCTCAATGGCCCCAGAGCTGCAGACCTACCAGCTGCTGCCCGGACTCGTGACAGGTTCGTTGATGCCGATCGGAGTGGACTCGCGATATCCCGACGCGCCCTACTTCAGCTGGCACATCGAACCCTTGCCGCGCGGTTCGGTCAACGGTGCGGAGTGGAGCCTGATGGAGTCCGACAGTTGGACTACCGAAGACGAGTGGGCATCCCGTGAGGCACGGATGCGTCAGCTGCGCGGCGACCTCGTCGAGAGGGCGTCCTTCTGGGAGTATGGGACCCGACCTGCGATCTTCTCTTCGATGCCAGCGTCAACGCTCGCGCTAGAACTCCTGTGGAACGACCTCGCGGAATTCGGCTGGGTGAGCGGGCCGTTCGACCACGGGACACTTGTCCCCAGCTTCAGACCCCACTACACCTGACTCCCATTTCCGGGCAGGATCGCCGCCGATTTGAGCACTCCATGCGCCGCCAAAGAACGAGCAGCCAAACAGCGCGCCGCCGAAAAGGCCGCTGACGCCGGCACCGCCGAGAACAGCCAACTCGACGACATCGAGGACACCGACGACGACAGCCAGCCGACCTCCGAAGCGGACCTGGGCAATGTCACCGACGACGGCTTCAGCGAAGCACCCGGCGGAATTCCCCCACCCACCTAACCGGACATAGCAACAACAGCACACACAGGGCAGCCGGCCACACCGCCGGCC
>JAPOVO010000332.1 GCA_026708165.1 Chloroflexota bacterium
TCTGCCCCGCGACGTTCCGCGCGATCGTCTCTTCGTCGAGCAGGTTTCGCTCGTCGCTGCGGCCGGACGGATCGCCGATCATTCCCGTGCCCCCGCCCAGAACGACGATGGGCCGGTGGCCGAAGCGCTGAAACCTGGCCAGCGTGATCAGCGGCACCAGGTTGCCGAGCTGAAGGCTGTCCGACGTCGGATCGAACCCGCAGTAGACGACTATCGACTCTTCATCGAGCAACCGGCCAAGGTCCGGGTTCGACATGTCCTGAACGAGACCTCGCGCTTGCAGCTCGCGGAATAGTCCGGCGGTCGGTTTCGACCCGCCGCCGGCTCGTTCTCTGGTTTGGGTTTTCGGCTCAAGCATTGTCTTTTCGATCCTTGTTTTGGCAACTACGATCAATTGGTTCTGAAAGCAAAAAAGCAGAGGATTTTCCTCTGCCTGCCGGCCCATGCGGTGCGGCGCGCTACGACAACGGCAACGCCACGCGGGCCGGCCCGATATATGCGCAGCCGCTCCCGGCTGTCCTCGATTTTGCAATCATTTGGTGCTGCTTCATGTCAATCCGACTTTACCGGCGGCGTCTAGCTATCGTCAACGAAGATCAGGCGCTCGGATATGCCAGCATCGTGCGATGATTTGAGCGAACGGGGACAAGTCTGGGAATCGACCGAAAGCCATGAGACACGTCGCCTTTAGAAGTGTTTATCGCTGCTCGCCGGAAGCTGCGCGGTTTAGGCGGACTGCATGATGGTCGAATATCAAGCCAAGCCATTTGGCGCGGGCGACGCGAGAAAGTACGACGCGGTCGTGATCGGGGCCGGTCACAATGGGCTGGTCGCGGCGGCTTATCTCGCGCGGGCGGGCAGATCTGTGCTTGTCCTGGAACGCCGGGATGTGGTCGGTGGGGCCTGTGTGACCGAAGAGCCGTTCCCGGGCTTCAAGGTGTCGACCGCGGCCTACTCGATCAGCCTGCTGCAAAAGCGCATCGTCGAGGAGCTCGGACTCGAAGCGCTCGGCCTGGCTTGCTACGCGAAAGACCCAGGCATGTTCCTGCCGCTGCCCGACGGCCGCTATCTGATTCTCTGGCGCGACATGGCCGCCGCGCAGCGAGAAATCGCCAAGTTCTCCGAACGCGACGCGGCGGCGTATCCCGCCTTCGAGTCCTTCTGGGAGCGGGCTGGAGCGCTGCTCAGGTCACTCTTGCTCAAGCCTCCCGAACCGCGCGCGCTTACTCTGGCCGGGCTTTCCGGGGACGACGCCCGGATTCTCGAAAAGGTCCTCGATCTCAGCGTGGCCGATCTGCTCGACGAGTTCTTCGAGTCCGACATCGTCAAGGGCGCGTTTGCCACGCAGGGCGTGATCGGGACCCTGGCCGGTCCGCACACGCCCGGAACAGCCTACGTGATGGCGCATCACTACATGGGCGGCCTGTTCGACGGCACGGGAGTTTGGGGGTACGTCCGGGGCGGCATGGGAGCCGTCACCGCGGCGCTGGCCAGATCGGCCGAGAGAGCGGGAGTCGTGATACGAGTCGACGCCGAGGTCGCCGCGATCAAGACCCTCACGGGACGCGCCGTGGGAGTGGAACTTGCCGGCGGCGGGATGATCGAATGCGACGCCGTCTTTTCCAACGCCGACCCCAAGCGCACGTTTCTGGGCCTGATCGACCGCGGCGCACTTCCAGGAGATTTCGTCCGGGATGTGGAGAACATTCGAATTGACGGCTCGGTCATCAAGATCAACTGCGCGCTCTCGGAATTGCCGGACTATCTGGCCCTGCCGGGCGTTGGGCCGGGTCCGCAGCACACCGGAACGGTCGATATTTGCCCGAGCCTTGGTTATCTCGACGCGGCCTTTCGGGACGCCCAGGCCGGCGAGCCGTCGGCGAGGCCGTTCATGGAGGTCTACATCCAGTCGGCTACCGACGGCAGTCTGGCTCCTCCCGGAATGCACTCGATGTCGATATTCGCTCAGCACGCTCCATACCATCACGCTTCCGGAGATTGGGAAGACCGCCGTGAAGAGGTGGCCGACAACGTGATCGACACGCTGGCGGAATACGCGCCAAACGTAAAGCGGGCGATTGTCCACAGACAGGTGCTCTCGCCGGTGGATCTGGAGCGGAGATTCGGCCTGACCGGGGGAAACATCTTCCAGGGCGAAATCCTGCTGGGGCAGCTGTTCTCGG
>JAPOVO010000187.1 GCA_026708165.1 Chloroflexota bacterium
CTCCCAGAGAGTGGTGTCCTGGGTTACCGGCGCGAGCCAGTCGTGGCGGTCGAGCAGGTCGGTGCGCTCCCACCACTGAGCGTGCAGCGCGGCCAAATTTGCCACCGCGCGAAGCGAATCCGGAACCGACTGGCTGGGACCGGGGATGAAGTCGCCGAGGTCTTCCATGAAAATCCAGCGCTGTCCGGTCTCGCCGCGGTCGATTATGTAGAGCGGTTCGGGCCGGTGCAGACACTCAGGAAGCGGTCGTCCGAGAAGTCCCTTATAGAACTTCATTTCTCTTATCTGATCGGTCAGGTAGCGGTCGATTGCGTCTTGCGGTGAGCCGGGCGCGAACCGGTAAGTCCCGAGCACTTTCAGCACCAGCGTTGACGGTTCCTTCGCCGGTGGCGAGAGCGTCAGGAGGATGCGCTGGATAGAGAGGCTTCCGAATCCGCGGGCGCCAGGCTCCAACTCGAAGCTGATGACGCGGCTCGATTCAAGGCCGGATTGCGCGTTCACGACGCGCGTGAGGAATTCCGGCGTTAGCTCGGCGAGGGTTGCGGGATCGTCGGGCCGCAAGGCGGGACTGCCCTAGCGCTTAGGGGTGTTTAGCTGCGCAGGCGCTGCCGGCCACGCTTTTCAAACCAACCTTGCCGGATCGGAGAGGGAGCCTGCTATGTGGTCCAGCAGCCGGGCCGCGTCGGCGCCGTCAGCGACGCGGTGGTCGAAAGTAAGGGAGAGCCACACCGTCGCGGTGCCGCTAACGTGTCTTCTAATCCTGCCGATACCCAAAATCACGCTCTCGGGTGAGTTGAGAATCGGATTGAAGTAGTCGATTCTGAGGGCGCCCAGATTGGTTATCGTGGCGGTGCCGCCCGACAGTTCGTTCGCTTGGATTGTGGCGTCGGCGGCCTTGGCGGATAGTGTTTGGAGCTCATTGGTCAGATCGACCAACGAGCGCTTGTCGGCGTTGAACAGCACCGGGACCAGAAGGCCGCGGTCCGTTTCGACCGCGACGCCGATGTTTACGTCCTCGAAGATGTCTATGGCTCCGTCCGACATCGAGGAGTTGAGCGCCGGGAACTCGGCCAGAGCCAAGGCGAGGGCCTTGGCAAACATCGCGTTGTAGGAGACTCGAACGCCCAACTCCGATGCGCGCAGGGACAGACTCTCGCGTGCTCGGAGCAGCGGGGCGGCGTCGCATTCGCGGTTGAGCGTTACCTGTGGAATCGTCGCCGACTCCTGCAAGTGCCGGGCGGTCGCGGCGCGAACTCCGGTCAACGGGACGCTTTCCTTAACCCTCGGCGAGCCGACCGCCGCGCTGGCCTCGAGAGCGGCCTTGACGTCGGCCTCCACGATCCGTCCGCCCGGACCGGATCCCTGGATGGATTCGAGGTCGAGGTTGTGTTCGGCGGCGATTCGCCTTGCGATGGGCGTGGCGCGCATCGGCGGGCGGCGCGCGGCGGCCTTGCGTCCGGTGCGAGGTTCCTGAGCTAGCGTCTGCGTCGCCTTGCCGGCCGGTTTGCCGGTCTGTGGCGGTTCTTCTCCTTCGGCGAGGATGTAAGCCAGCGGTCTACCGATCCCGACCGATTCGCCGACTTCCGCCGCCTGCTTCAAGCGACCCGAGGAGGTCGCCTCGATCTCTTGCACGACCTTGTCGGTCTCGACTTCCAGAATCACGTCGCCGGTCTCAATTTCGGCTCCGTCCTCCCGGAGCCACTTGACGACCGTGGCCTCCAGCATGGTCATTCCCAGGCGAGGCATTACTACGGTGTCAGCCAACTCCAACCCTCCACTTCGACTTGCGCGCCTCCACTCGATTCCAGGATCGAACAGGTGGCGGTGCATTCCGCTACTTTCTTGGGACTTAGAACGCCACGAGCATTTCGTTTACAGCCGCCACGATCTTCTCAGCTGTGGGCCGCATGTGTTCTTCGAGCGCAGCGCTGTACGGCACGGGAACGTCCGCCGAATGCAGGCTAGTGACAGGCGCGTCGAGATACCCGAACCGGTTCTGCGCGACGCGGGCGGCCACATCACGACCGATGCTGGCGACGGGCGTGTCCTCATCGACTACGAGGAGCCTGTGAGTCTTCTCGAAGGACTCGAAGACGGTCTGCTCATCAATCGGATTGATTGTCTGCAAGTCGACGATCTCGGCCTCCAGACCGTCGGCGGCCAGGGTATCGGCG
>JAPOVO010000015.1 GCA_026708165.1 Chloroflexota bacterium
CGTTAGTGTGCGTCTCATGGGCCCGTACTCGAATCCCTTCAGCACCCCCACGAATACGTCCCCGACCGGAAGATCGATCTGGAACTCGCCGTTTACGTAGGCGTAGCCCGTGTCGCCCAGCTTCAGATCGCCCCCCTGGTCTTCACACCAGTTGGTGTCGATCTCCCGCTGGTGGCCGTGAGGCGCCAGGTACTCTCCATGAGGCCCGCTGAAGTGGACGCGCGCCGGCGTGGACGAGCCGGTTTCTTGGTCTCGCACTTTTACGTGGACCCACGACCGTTCATCGTGAATCAGCCTCAGGCGAACATGGCCCGCGGTGAGGTCTTTTTCATCGAGCAAGTCGCCCCATCGCGCGCTCGATTGTTCCGACTCAGAGCCGACTGTTAGCGTGGCCGATTCCGCTCCGTAGGCTTCGATCAGCGTGGCGCCCGCCGACTCGTCGTTGTTGACCCCCGCGCCCTTGGCCGGGTCGTCGACCCAGCCCTCCGATAACCCGCCGGATACCGGATAAGTGCCCGCCACCTGTCCGAGATCGATCTCCGCATGAGTCAGCGCTCCACCGCCTTGCACGTCGGCCCGGATTCTCGCCAGCGGGCTGCGCTTGAGCGGGTTGTCGAGATGCTCGCAAAGGGTGATCGCGGCGATTGAGACGACTCTATCGCCGGCCACTCGTAGCTCTATCGACTCGATTTCGGAGTCCGGCCTCGGATTCTCCAGCGCCGCTATCAGGTAGTTGCCGCTGCCCGGCTTGTCCAGAAGGCCCGTCAGGCCTTGCCGGTCCGCGCCGACCGTGGCGTATGGCAGGTACTCGTTGTGCTCCACCGATCCGAACGCCTCCCGTCCCCACGGCCGCCAGTACGGATTGATTTCGAAGCGGCTGCGAATCTGGTGCGCGTGCGCGTCCCCGTCGCCGTACCGAAGCGTATAGGTAGCCACGTGCGCGCCTGGATCGTCGAGCGTGTCGAGCTCGGTGTCATGTTCCCTAACAGGATCAGGGATCGTGTCCAGGAAGTGGCAGACCAGCACGTACCGCGCCGTCGCGCCAACTGGCACGGACGTCGAATCGGGCAGCTCCGGCCATGTTTCGTTTCCGAGGACGACCCACGTCGCGCCGTCTTTCTCGGCGTCCTCGGTGATGTCGAACGGAATCCCCCACAGGCGCTGCTCGCCGGTCGGAAGGCCGGCCAGTCCCGTGACTTCCGTCGCGCGGTCGACCTCGGCTGGCTCCGTGTCGCCCGCCTGAGCCCATAGCCAGCGATCGCCGATCCGCGCGTTCCTGCAACTGTGATTCCGAAGCCCCGCAAGCGAGACAGTCTGAAATCCGTTCATCTGGAATCTCCTTTTGTTGAGAAATGTTCGTGAATATCGCAGAGCTGGCCACCAAAGCGAAATTGGCTTCCGCGTTTGATGTACGCTTAGCCCTGCAATTAGGGTAAGATCTCATTATCCGAACAAAAGACGAACGAGCAGCTTCGATTTAGGGGGTGATCGAATGTTGACTTACGTTGTAGGTAGCCTCTTTGAATCACCCGCCCACACTCTGGTCAACACGGTCAACACTGAAGGAGTCATGGGCAAGGGCATAGCGAAGCGGTTCAAAACTGTATATCCCAACATGTTTGAGGAGTATCAGCGGCTTTGTAAACGAGGCCAGTTCGCCGTAGGCCAGTTGTGGATTTACAGAACGCCCAATAAGTGGGTGCTTAATTTTCCGACGAAAACGACATGGCGAAAGCCGTCGAAGGTGGAGTACATCGAGCAGGGACTAGAGACGTTCGCCGCTACGTTCTCCGACCGAGGAATAGCCAGTGTCGCGTTCCCGATGCTGGGATGCGGCAATGGGGAGCTCGACTGGGAAACGCAGGTTCAACCGCTCATGGAGGATTACCTCGCTGATCTGCCCATTCAAATCTACATTCACACTTATCAGGCCGATCCATCTGAGAAGCCAGAGCATCGGAAGATTAGGGAAGTAAATCGCTGGTTGAGGTCGGAACCCCGAACGTTGCCGTTTTCGGAGGTGTGGCGCGATTTAAAGACAACGTTGGTGTCCGATCCCGCGCTAACCACCCCGGGCAATGTAGACCAATTTCAGGCATATTTGGCGGAGGGGACCGTTCCAGGCATTCTGATTCGAGCGCAGTCAGACACCTATTTCATCTTGCGCGAGCATTTGGAAGCAGTTTGGGATGTAGTCCGGTTGGGGAAATTCGCTGTCGCCGAGACAGTTCAGCCGTACCTAGACGAAGCAATGCCGTATCTACTGGGTCTGTTTGCACGGCTTGAATACACTAGGCTGACTTATGTCGGTTCTGAATATCGACGTGACACATCAGCATATAACGTTGGGTTACAGCTTGCTTCGTCGGCCGTTCGTCGCACGGCCTCGTTCGACCGAAATCGCGCATCTACATACAGCGTTGAGTTTCAGCCGATCCCGGCGAATAGCGGTACGCTCCATACGGAGGTGCGCCAGCTGGAGTTAGTGTAGTCCTTGAGCGCTCCCCGGAAACCCGACTCTGACGACTTCAAACGACATCTGGATGTGCTCAAGAACTCGGATTGGCTTGGCTCCGCGCGCTCATGGTGGCCCGATTATCTGTACCACTTCACCGACATACGAAACGCTGCAAAAATTCTGGAAGACGGTTGCCTGCGAAGTAGGAGCTTTCTACAGAGCGAATCCAGCGAATTCGTAGATGCCGCGAGTGCGCAGGTCATAGGTAAAACCAACACTCAGTGGCTGGACATGATCCGCCTCTACTTTCGCCCCTGTTCTCCAACGCAATTTGTAGTGGAGGGAATCAGACCGACGAGTCAACTTAGATATGCTGGCACCCATTGTCCGGTGCCGGTCGTCTTCCTCTTCGACTCCCACGAAATCCTCACAAGGCACGACACGTTGTTCAGCGACGGCAATCTCGCGTCGCCTTATGCTGAGGTGTCCGATCAATCAGACGCATTTGGGGATCTCCCGTTCAAGCGGATTTACCATTCGTCTCCCGTCTATGGAGAGCCTGACCCCTCGAAAGGCATGTTTCACAGAAACGCAGAAGTGATCGTTCCGGATCCGCTCAATTTGACGGGGCTGCAACGAATTGCAACACGTTCAGTGGCTGAATACGAGACTCTTCGAAATTTGCTTTCACACAGCAAACGGCGATTTTGGGCTAGTCGGATCGAACCGGGCGTCAGGCCGGGTCTACATGCGGGACGATGGAGTTACATTGAGCGTGTCGACATGTCAGCGAGTCAAATCACGCTGAGGTTCAATCCTGTTACCGAGACTCCAGGACCGTTTCGACTCATCTGCGAAATCGTGGAGCACAATACTGGCAAAATGTACTCGCTTACCAAGACAGAGTTCACGGCGAAGCAACCCTTGACTATGAATCTGCTGAACCTGAGCGACCCTCGTGAGTATCGATTGAGGGTCAGGCTAGACGAAAACCTCGCGTACCAGGGTGAATATGAAGAGAGCGACCTGCCGTTTTAGAGAGATCTTTGTAGTTCGGTGAGCGTCTAATTAGATCGCGGACAACTCTGAACGAGGACGTGTAACGGTCAGAGCACCTCTCCCGCGCGGATCGTGTGCGCGGCGCGAATCGTGTGTTTGCCGGCCCACGCCGTCCCGTAGGAATCCAGGTACTCCACCGGCTCATCCTGGACGGCCAGCACGGCGATATCGGCCTCTCGACCGGGTTGCAGGCTGCCGATCGAGTTCTCCATCCCGATGGCTTTCGCGGCCTCCCACGTTGAACGCCGGATCACGTCTTCGAGACTCATGCCGAGGTCCAGCATCTTTCCCATCGTCGTCGGCATGTCGTAGACCGGGCTGTCGACGCTTTGAACGTGCAGGTCGGTGCTTATCGTGTCCGGGTCGAATCCCTGCTCCAGCGCCGCCCGTCCGCGAGCCAGTTCGAAGCTGCCCGCGCCGTGTCCGAGGTCGAACAGGACGCCCCGCTCTCTCGCCTCCCAGGCGGCCGTAATGATCCTGTTGTCGTCGTCGAATAGGTTGTTCTCGCCGGTCCGAAAGCAGTGAGTCACCATGTCTCCGGGCCGCAGCATTGCAAGCCACTCGGACATTGGAATCGGGGGATCGGAGATATGCGTCATCAGGAACGTATCGCTGCGCTCGGCGATTTCGACGGCCATCTCGCTATGGCGGCGACCTTGCTCGCCCTCGCCGATGATGTGCCCCCCGTTCCGGATTTTGGCCCCGATGAAAACCTCGGGAAACTCTTGCAGCACTCGTACGGCCCCCTCTACGTCCGCGTTGGTGGGATCGAGCAGTTCGCCGTGCTGTGCGATCAGACCTATCGAGCTCAGGTTGACCAGTCCGAGGACCCTGACTTTCGACGGCGCGGCGATGAATTCGACGAACCCTGCGGCGCTGTACGATCCGGCGCTGCCCGCGTCGAGCATGGTGGTCGTTCCGCTCTTGGAACCGATTTCGTCGGGCCGGATGCCGAAATACGTGGCCCCGTAAAAGACGTGCACGTGCAGGTCGATCAGGCCCGGCGTAACCATCAGCCCGCCTACGTCGAGGGAATCGGCGCCTTTCGCATCGATCTCATCGGCGATCTCGGCTACCATCCCGCCGGCAATCGCGACGTCGTTGACCGCGTCCAGACCCGACGCCGGGTCCATTACCCGACCGCCTTTCAGCACCAGATCGTAGTGGGAACCCTCGCCGCTCATGCCGCGCCTCCGCTGGTCGTTCAACGCGCCGCCGGCAAATAACAATCGTCCGACGCCGACGTTGAATATCTTAGGGCGGCAGGCCTTGCGAGGGGTGGACCTCGATCCTCCCGGTGGTCCTGAGTAAGGTGTCTGCCGCCCTAGGGCGTTCTGAGCTCGTCCAGGGTGAAGTCAGGAGCGATGTAACGGGCCATGCGCTTTTCCTCGTTCTCGTAAACCCGCGCCGCCGCCTCGATAAGGTCCCCGGCCCTGCTCGCCGGAAATACGCCTACGCCGTTCTCGTCGGCGTGGATGATGTCCCCCGTGTTAACCACGGCCCCGCCTACGGTTATTTCGAGACCCACGTCTACGATTTCGTTGTTTCCGTGGGCGGGAGTCACGCCGGCGGCGAAATAGTGGAAACCCAGCTCCTCGACCGTCCGAACGTCCCGAACGCCCCCGTCCGTCACCAGCCCGATTGCCCCCAGGCGTTTGGACAGGGTCGCCATCATGTCTCCGTAGTGGCACGACCTGGTCCTGTCGGGGCCGACGGTCTGAAGCACGACCACGCATGGTTTCGGCGATCTCTCCACCGCCTCCCACAGCCGCACCGCTCCCGCGCGGTCTCCGGGCGGTCCAGGCACCGTGCTGCGCCCAGTGCAGGTGATGGCGTATCCCGTCATCGTGCCGAGCGCGGGGAACAGACACTTGATGTCGAATCCCATGAACCCCTCGGTGCGGTCCCGAACCTGGAACTCCTCGATGGCGTTGCACAGAGTCGGCGTGTCGATGCCTCTTAGGGCCTCCAGCGTTTCACTTGGGATCATCACTTCGCTCACATTGCTTTGCGGCCCGACTGCGGCCGCTGTTACCCATATGACTCGCCAGCCGCCCCGGCTGTCGGTCTTCGATCGCCCCGTCCGGAGCAACGGCGGCCAGCAGGGATTCTAGCCCGTTTGGCCGAGCGCCGGTCGGAAGGCTCGGCTGCGAACAGCGTCCTTCCATCCTGCTCACCGGGTTTAGGTATACTCGAAAATTGTCGATCCCCGTATGTGCGATACATCTTCGACACGTTGCAGACGTTGACGACCTTGGTATGAGTCCGGGGCCGCATAGTCTCGACTGCCAAACGCGTTGTTTTGAATTCAAACGGTCACGTTGCTTAGCCAGTCGCCCGACCCACTCGCGAAATGCAATCTAAGCGGCAACCCCGATGGACTTGAGTAGAGTGCTAGCGTCGGCGAGATTTCGGACCTGAACCTCTCCCCAAATGACTGAATTCTTCGCGAGTCTGCGCGAGACTCTGCAAGCCTTCCTCGAAGCGCATCAATACAAGGCGCTGGCCGTTCTGATAGGCGTGGAAGAAGCCGGCGTGCCGCTTCCGCTGCCGGGCGATCTGGCCATCGTTTTCATGGGATATCAGGTGTCCTTGGGCCGGGCCAACCCATTTTGGGTCGTTGCGTCCACTATCGTCTCCGCGACGGCGGGAGCGAGCGTTCTCTACTGGATAGCCCGGTATCTCGGCGGACGGATCGTCGACCGTTTCGGCCGTTTCATACGGCTTGACGCCGAGCGTCTGGAGCAGGTCGAACGCTGGTTCGAGCGCTATGGCGCGCCCGTCATCATCATCGGTCGGCTGATTCCGGGACTCAGGATCGCGGTCGCGGTGGCGTCGGGTGTCGTACACGTTCCCTTCTGGAAGTTTGTCCTTTACACCAGCATTTCAGCCGCGATATGGGCTGGCATCTACATGGGCATCGGCTGGGCCTTGGGGGCCCAATACCAAAAGGTGTCGGAGGCTGTTCACCGCATAACGGGCGACCCCATATTGGTAAGTGGGATCGTGGCGGCTGTTGCTGTTCTCGTAGGGCTGGTGGTCTATTGGCGGGTTAGGCGTAGGCGGTCGCGGCAGAGCCGTTCCGAAACTTAATCCTCTTCTTCGCCAGGCTCCAACTCCATCATGTAATGGACCTGATTCGCGACCTGCCTGAACCCAAATCGGGGATACAGGCGTCGCCCCGCCTCGTTTTGCTCCAGCGTCTCGATCTTGGCGATCGCCATCTTTTTGGTTTGGAAGTGTTCCAGGCTGCGCTCAATCAGCCGCGCCCCGATCCCTTTGCGCCGGTAGCCCTGCTCCACGGCTAGGTCCTGGATCCGGCCGACCCGCGTCACCGGCGAGACTGTGCAGCTAACGAACCCGATAACCCTGCCCTCCGACTCCGCGACGAACGAGTTTTCCGACGAGTCGCGCAGCACTTCGACGCTGGCGGCCCACTTCCGCTCCTCCCAGCCGGGCGACCGGCCCCAGTCGACGAGGTTGTCGAAGTTCTGGTCGATGCTCACCCCATCGAACGAGTCGATAGTGAGTTTGCGAACCTGCTGCTCGTCGGCTGCCTGATATTTGCGTATTGTCACTGTGCCGTCGTCTTTCACAAGCCTCCTAACACTCGGTCGGAGTTGGTCTGTTGCGGGGTTCCCCGTGTGACCAGTTCAAGCCCATTCGACGCAACTTACGACCTCGGCGTCGGTACCGTCTTCTCTGGAATCTTCAGCGTTGTTCCCACGAAGAGCTGCGATTGGTCCTCGATGTCATTTGCCTCAGCCAGCGCTTCCACCGACAGGCCAAATTCCTGGGCTATGGCGTACAGTGTGTCGCCTTCCTGAACTACGTACTCGTCCTCCGCCTGCCCTCCGCCGTCTACGGGCGTGAAGGTCTCGTCGGGTTGGGGAAGGACTAGGCGCTGGCCTGCCAGTATCGCGTTGGGATCGTCGAGTCTGTTCTTGGCGGCGATGGACTCCGCTGTCAATCCGTACAGTCCCGCTATCTGCGACAGCGTCTCCCCCGCTTGCACGACGTGGATCTCCGGCAGCGGAGTTGGGGTTGGCGTCGCTTCTTCCTCGATTGCGTCGCTGGCGTCAGACGTGGGCGCGTCCGGTGACGTTGCCGTCGGGGGCTCGGTCTGCGACACGCCCGGTTCCACTGTCGCAACTTCCCCGTTCGCCTGCTCGCCGCCGCCCAGGCCGACCTGAGTGATCAGTATCCACACGACGATGCCCAATATGACAATTCCGGCAAGTCCGAAATAGGCATCACGAGTGATGGATTGCATCTCGGTGTCCCTCTACCTCGCCCCGCGCCGGGACTCTGACAACCGCGACTTTGTGAATTATAGGTCTCAAGGGAATTGTGCTATCGGAGTCCCCTTTCCGTCGCCGACGGTTGCGGGTGATACGATTCACGAATGAGCCACATCCCGTCACGATGACCCCAGGCTTCACTTGCGCGCCCTGATCCTCGCCGGTGGGTATGGCACGCGGCTCGGCGCCTTGGGCAAGAACCGGGCCAAGGTACTGTTGCCGGTCGCCGGTCGACCCGTTCTGGACTACGTGCGTGATCGGATTCGTGAAATCGAGGAAATCGACAACGCGCTGGTCGTCACGAACGACCGCTTCTACGGGCAGTTCGTCGAGTGGTCGGAAAGCGCCGACAGTTCTTCGCCGGCGGTGTCCATCCTCAACGATGGGACCACCGGGCCTGAAAACCGGCTCGGCGCAGTCGGCGACGTGCTTTTCGGCATCGAGCACGAGGGCATCAACGATGATTTGCTGGTGATGGCCGGCGACAACCTGTGCGACTTTTCGCTTCCGAGCATGGTGGAAGTCCTGCGCCGGAAAGGATCTTGCCTGGCGGCCTACGACATCGGCCGGGTCGAAGAGGCGTCGAAATACGGGAATCCCGAGATCTCCCCGGACGGACGGGTCGTAGGATTCGAGGAGAAGCCGGCCTCTCCCAAAGACAGTCTGATAGCCGTCGCCATCTACATGTTCCGGCGGGCGGATCTTGGGCTGTTCGCCGAGTTCAAGCGCCAGGGCTACGATCTCGATCTCATCGGCGCCTTCGTCCAGTGGGCCCGGGAACAAACTCCCATTTATGCGTGTATCTACGATTCTCGCTACACGTGGTGGGACATCGGCGATCCCCAGATCTACCGCGATGCGGATGTCTATTTCGGCGGATCGGGAGTGTAAGGACCCGTTCGGGGCGAGGAGATTTCCCGCAGCGTTGAAATGCGGTCGATAATGCGCCTCCCGTCCAGGACATTCTGGCTGTGATAACTCTCTTGATTCTGGCCATAGCGGTCGGTTTGAGTCCGTATATTCCGCTTCTGATTTACTCCGGCGCGGCCAGGATGGAGTCGGGGCCGCAGATCCGCCCTGAGTTTGAATTCATGATGCGCTGGGAGTTCCTCGGGATACTGCTCGTCGTGATCGGAATCGACATCATTCTCGGCAAGCTGCCGGCGACCGCCTCGTATGTGACCCGGCTTAACTGGTTTATCAAGCCTGCGGCCGCCGCGCTCATAGCCGCGTCTTACGTGGACGCATCCGTCCCTCATCTACTGGTTGCCATCGCGGTGGCCATAGGTCTGGCCGTATTGATTCACGGGGGCCAAGTCTGGCTTATCGGACGCCTGCGTAAGGTGCTCAAGGGTTTCGAACGCGTCGCTGTAGGCGCATACAGTGAGCTGGGCACGGTGCTGGTGGCCGTGTTCGCGTTTCTTGCTCCGGCACTAGGTGCGACCCTTGCGGCCATTATGGTCGCCGGCGGCTTGTTTCTTGGCTTCAGACGCTGGAATTCCGAAATATGAGCTCCTCTGCCGAAGCGAACGGCGAAAAACCTCCCGCCCCTAAGCGCCTGAAGGCCGGAAAGCTGCCCGTCGAGCTGCTTGAACCCCTTCTGACCCGCATTCCGGCGTCTCCCCGCGTTTTGATCGCGGGAGGCATCGGCAGGGACGCGGCCGTAATAGAGTTCTCCGAGGACTCCGACCGGCTGCTCGTTGCCAAGACCGACCCCATCACCTTTGCCACCGACCGCATCGGCTGGTACGCGGTCAACATCAACGCCAACGACATCGTCTGCATGGGCGCCGATCCGGTTTGGTTCCTCGCCACCCTGCTGCTCCCCGAAAATTGCGAAGAGACCTTACCGACCGCAATTTTCGGCCAGCTCCAGCAAGCCTGCGATTCGCTGGGAGCAGCCCTCGTCGGCGGCCATACTGAAGTGACGCTGGGAATCGACCGCCCGCTTATCGCCGGAGTCATGCTCGGCGAAGTGCCGCGCTCCGGTTTGATACGGCCTGAATCCGCCGAGATCGGCGATCTGCTGGTGCTCACCGAAGGCATCGCCATCGAGGGCACCGCCGTTCTTGCTCTCGAAGCGCCTCGGCAGCTTCGGGATGCCGACGTCGATCAGGAGACTATCGAGAGCGCCGGACGATTGCTGGACGATCCTGGAATAAGCGTCGTTCCGGCGGCAAAAGCCCTTCGCGGCATCGAAGCGGTCCATGCCCTGCACGACCCCACCGAGGGCGGACTCGCCACGGCGGCCCGCGAGCTGGCAACCGCGGCTGGCCTCGGCCTGCGGCTGTGGCAGGATGAGATCCCGATTTTTCCCCAGACCGCTTCCATCTGCCGGGCGTTGGGTCTCGATCCCCTCGGCCTGCTCGCCTCCGGTTCGCTGCTGGCTGTCGTGAGTCCGTCCGGGATCGAAGCTGCGATGGCGAGACTTGACGCCGTCGGCATTCCCAGCGGCGTCATCGGTGAGCTCGTAGCACCCGAAGAGGGCCTGCTCAGCACCTCGCCAACAGGAGAACGACCTGTAAAAATCTTTGAACGGGATGAGTTGGCGCGTTATCTTGAGGATTGAACGGCCGCCCCGCGACACCGGTCGGCCTTGGTTCGCCTCCGATTGACCTGACAGGCGAATAGAATGGGAGGGTTCGAATGCCCCAGAAAATCATCGACATGCGAAGCGACACTGTCACGTTGCCCACCGAGTCCATGCGCCGTGCGATGGCCGAGGCCGAAGTCGGCGACGATGTCCATCAGGAAGACCCCACCATCAACCGTCTGCAAGACATGTCCGCCGAGATGTTCGGCAAGGAAGCCGCCGTGCTCGTGGCCAGCGGTACGCAGGGTAATGCCTGCGCGATGCTCGCACACACACATCACGGCGAGCTTGCCTTTTGCGACGCCAACGCTCATGTCAGCCGTTATGAGGGCGGCGGTTACGCCGCTTTGGCGGGGGTGTCCCTCGAAAAGCTCAACGGCATTCGCGGGATCATCGACGGCGACATGGTCGAGCAGGCCATCATGCCTTACAACGAACACCTGGCCGATCCCAGCCTGATTTGGGTCGAGAACACCAGCAACCAGGGCGGTGGCACGGCCACCTCCGTAGAGGTAATGCGCGGGCTTCGCGAAGTAGCCGACCGGCACGGTCTCAATATCCATGTAGACGGAGCGCGCATATTCAACGCTGCTACGAGCCTCGGTGTTTCGGTTGCCGATCTCGCCCAGCACGCCGACTCCGTGCAATTCTGCCTCTCCAAGGGGCTGGGAGCGCCGGTCGGTTCGCTTGTGGTCGGCGACAGCGATCTTTGCACCGTCGTCCGCAAGAAAAGGAAGATGCTTGGGGGCGGCTGGCGGCAGGCCGGAGTATTCGCTGCAGCCGGCATAGTGGCCCTCACGGAGATCGCGCCCAGGCTCCACGAAGACCACGAAAACGCCCGCCGGCTGGCCGAGGGCATAGCCGATATACCCGGACTGCTCATCAATCCTGAGGCGGTCGAGACCAACCTCGTTTTCTTCGGATACGACACAGAGGTTGTCGATCCGGCTAGGTTCGCCGACGAGCTTGCCGATAGAGGCGTGCTGATCGGCGGCGCCTCGAAAGCCACCATATCTCGCGTCTGCCTTCACCATCAGGTCACGGCGGACGATGTCGAAACGGTTCTTGACGCCATGCGCGAGGTTGTGGGGGTGCCGGTTCTGGTCTAGGTCCCGGCCCCTATAGATCCAATGCCGACACTGGTAACCGGAGCGACCGGCATCGCAGGCCCTCCGCTCGTCCGCGCTCTCATCAAGCGCGGAGACACCGTGCGCGTCTTCGCCCGTGAGAGTAGCGACGTTAGCCGGTTCGACGACTCTGTCGAGGTCGTTCACGGGGATATCGTCGATATCGATGCCGTCAGCGATGCTGTGGCTGGCTGTTCCCGCGTATTCCATCTTGCCGGCTATTTCGACTCGTGGGCGGTAAACCCGGCTACTTACTTCGATGTCAATGTAGGCGGCGCCGTCAACGTGCTGGAGGCAGCCTACGAGCACGGAGTTGAAAAGGTCGTCCACGCCAGCAGCGCCTCGACCATTGGGGAGCAAAAAGGAGAGACCGGCTCGGAAATGACCGAGCACCGGGGATACTTCTTGACGAAGTACGAGCGCTCGAAATGGGAGGCCGAGCAGTTCGTGTTTGAGTATGTCGAGAAGGGCGTCCCCGCGGTTATCGTTAATCCAAGCAGCGTATACGGACCGGGCGACCTCAGCGGCAACGGGTTGACGATCCAGCGGATGGTCAACGGACAGATGACCGCCAGCACCAACAGCATGGCCGCGTATCTCTACCTGGGCGATTTCGTGAAAGGCCTTATCGCCGCCGACGAGCAAGGCCAGGTCGGCGAACGCTACATTCTCAGCGGCTCGAACGTGACTCGACTGGAGTTCCTGCGCACGGCCGGCGAAGTCGCCGGCGTGGTTCCCGCCGTGGCTTCCACGCCCGCTTGGGTCATACGCACGCTCACCATGTTCAACTCCATCCGGCGCAAGTTCACCGGAAAGCGTCCCGCCATTTCCGAGGACGCCGCCGCAATCGCGCTCCACGGCTTTCGCTACGATTCGTCCAAGGCGACCAATGAGCTTGGAATCGAGTTCACTAGCCTTGAAGATGGACTCGACGCCACCATCGATTGGCTCTATCGCGAGGGGCACGTCGACTTGCCCGAGGAAGTCCTCGAGGATGACGACGAAGATGACGAAGATGACGACAGATGAGTTAAATGCCACCTCGCATGGCGGGCCGTGCTACGGGCGCGTGACCCCACCGGATTCGACCGCTTGAGCTCCGGTACCCGCCGCACTGATCTCCAGTCTGTTTTGCGGCTGGTGTCCACCCCATTTAGGAGGGACCGCGCCGACCGTCGCGACGTTAGAGACTTAGTCATTACCAGCGTGTGGTCGCGCCGCACCAAGTGGATCGTCGCGATCGCCACGGTGCTCGTCGGAATTGCCATCCTTTGGGGCGCCCGCGACATGCTCGCTCCCTTCATCTGGGCCGCCATCATCGCCTACCTCTTCACCCCGCTCGTGTCGTTCGCCAAGCGCCGCATAGGCGTTCCACGACCAGTCTTGGTGCTCATCGTCTACGCCATCGGGATCAACGTCATTTTCTGGACCTTCTGGATAATCAGCCGTCCCCTGGCTGGCGAGCTGGAACGGTTCGCGGACGGCGTAACCAGATTGGCCAGTTGGGTCGAGGTACAGATCACCGGGACCGACGCGATCCAGGTCTTCGGACAGACGTTACAGGTGGACGACGTTGTTCAGGAACTCTCCGATCCTGTGCGCGCGCTTGCCCAGCAGTTGTCGGGCCGCCTTGTCGAGCTGACATTCGGCATCATCGAGACCCTGTTCAATGTCATCCTCACGCTCGTCGCGGCGTTCTATCTGCTGCTCGCCGGCCCGCGGCTGTTGCGGCGCGTTATCTCTCTGGTTCCCGAACCGAACCGCGTCGAAGTCGAGTCGGTGGTTGGCCGTCTCGACGACGTGCTCCACGGCTTCATCCGCGGCCAGCTCATCGTAATCCTCATCATGAGCACCATCATTTACGTCGGGCTGGCGATTATCGGCATCCCGTTCGCGCTGGTGTTTGGTATCGCCGCCGGTTTTCTCGAAGTGATCCCGGTCTTCGGGCCGATCGTCGCCGCGATTCCTCCTATCGCGCTCGCCTTCTTCGGCGCCAACGCCTTCGGCTGGCCCGGATGGCTCGCCGCGCTGGTCGTCGCTTCCATGTACTTCGTGCTCACCCACCTGGAGGACTACCTGTTGACCCCCAACGTCATCGGCAGGATCGTCAACATCCACCCGTTCGTCGCTCTGTTCGCCCTGTTCGCGGGAGCCACCATCTGGGGGGTCAACGGCGTCATCCTCGCGCTCCCCGCGGCCGCCATGGGCCGGGTCGTCCTCACCTACGTCTACCGCAAGCTCATCGCCTCGTCCCTGCCGGAAGCCCGCGCCGACAACGCGCCCCCGGCTATGGGAAATCCCGCCGAATGACCTAAACTGGCGCGCGAAGTCTCCGCTTCAGGGTTGGGCGGCTGCGGTCTTTCGGGCAAGCGGGATAGGCGTCTCTGGCGTACGATTCCGCTGGTGACTCCTGGAACCGTGGCCCGGGAATAACCGTCAGGAACCGCTGATCGAATTGGACCGAAACCGCGCTCCCGTTCGTGTGGGGATGTTGGGGCTGGGTACCGTCGGTGCCGGTGTCGCCGACGTCCTGCAAGGCAAGGACTCGTCCTTAGGCCGCCGCCTGGGCAGACCCATCGTGCTTGGCAAGGTGCTTGTCAGGGACCTCAACAAGACTCGTTCGGTCCCCTCCGGGTTGCTTACCGCCTCCGCCTCCGACGTGATCGATTCGCCCGACATTGATCTCGTCGTCGAGGTCCTCGGCGGAATCGATCCCGCCTTCGACTACGTCCGCAGGTCGCTCGTAAACGGCAAGCACGTTATCACCGCCAACAAGGAGCTTATGGCCAATCACGGCCTGGAGCTTCTAACAGTCGCCCAGGAGCACGGCTGCGACCTCTTCTTCGAGGCCAGCGTCGGCGGCGGAATCCCGCTAATCGGTCCCTTCCGTCAGGACCTCGCCGCCAACGAGATCACCGAAATCCACGCCATCATCAACGGCACCACTAACTACATCCTCACCCGCATGACCGAGGACGGCGCGAGCTTTCACCAGGCTCTCGAAGAGGCCACGGAGAAGGGCTACGCCGAGCCGGATCCGACAAACGACGTCGACGGCCACGACTCCGCCTACAAGCTCGCCATCCTGGCCAGCCTCGCTTTTGGCGGGCCTGTCCCGCCTGAAGCCGTCTACAAGGAGGGCATACGTCATCTCTCCACGGTCGACTTCGACTACGCCCGGGAGCTCGGCTACACCATAAAGCTGCTCGCGACCTCCAAGCGGGACGCCGGCGGTGTCGAGGTTCGCGTGCATCCCGCGCTCGTCACGCGCGACTATCTGCTCAGCCAGGTGAGCGGCGTCGAGAACGCCGTGCGCATAAAAGGCGATCTTCTCGGTCATGCTCTTTTCGCGGGGCGGGGCGCCGGGCCGGGACCTACGTCCAGCGCGATAGTCGCCGACCTGATCGACCTCGTCCACAACATCAACTCCGGCACTCACGCCAGGATCCCGGCCCGATTCGACGAGGGTCTGGTCATCAAGCCGATGAGCGAGGTAATCAGCCGGTACTACTTCCGGGTGTGGGTCGCCGACCGTGCCGGAGTGCTCGCGCGAATCGGCCAGGTTTGCGCAACCACGGGCATCAGCATCGCGGCCCTGGTTCAGAAAGAGGCCGACCCGTCCTCCGGCACCGCCGAGATTGTCATTCTCACCCACGCCGCCAGGGAGGCCGACATGCAGGCTGCCGTCGCGGGAATCGCCGGCCTGGAAGTCGTCGACCGTGTCGCCACGCTCCTGCGAGTCGAAGACCTGACCGACGAGGACTGAAGTTGCCGACGCCCGCCCCCGCCGCCGGAAAAGGCCTAATCGAGCAATACAGGTCGCTCCTGCCCGTCACCGACGCCACGCCGGCAATCACTCTCGGCGAGGGCGGCACGCCCCTGGTCCGTATGCCCGCCCTCGAAGAGCGAGTGGGAGCCGCCGAAGTCTGGCTCAAGCTTGAAGGTTGCAATCCGACCGGCTCGTTCAAGGACCGCGGCATGGTCGTCGCCGTGGCCAAGGCGCTCGAAGAGGGCGCGCACACCGTCGTATGCGCCTCCACCGGCAACACGTCTGCTTCCGCGGCCGCCTACGCCGCCCGCGCGGGCATCGAGTGCGTCATCATCGTCGCCGCCGAGAAGGTGGCGCTCGGCAAGCTCGCCCAGACGCGCGCCTACAGCGCCAGGGTGATCGATATAGGCGCTGACTTCGACACCGGGCTGCGGCTCGCCAGAGACCTTTCCGGGCATCCCGGAGTTGCGCTGGTCAACTCGATTAACGAAAACCGCCTGCAAGGCCAGAAAACGGCGGCATTCGAGATCGTCGACGAGCTCGGTTTCGCCCCCGACGAGCTCTTCATTCCGGTCGGCAACGCCGGCAACATTTCCGCCTACTGGGCTGGATTCCGGCAATACAAGGAGATCGGCCGGGCCGGCGGTGCGCCCGCAATGAGGGGATTTCAGGCCGCAGGCGCCGCTCCCATCGTCCTCGACCGGCCCGTCGCCAATCCACAGACAATCGCCTCCGCTCTTCGCATAGGCAACCCCGCCAGTTGGGCCAAGGCCGTGCGGGCCAGCCGGGAATCGGCTGGGAGTATCGAAAAAGTGACCGACGATCAGATTCTCGACGCCTACCGGCTTCTCGGCAGCCTGGGCGTGTTCTGCGAGCCTGCCTCGGCCGCCTCGGTCGCGGGACTGATCGACCGCGGCGAGCGGGGCCTGATGGATGCAGGCTCCCGCGCCGTCTGCATAATCACCGGGCACGGGCTCAAAGACCCCGAAATCGCCGACCGGGAGTCCGTGGGCGCCTTGAAATGCTCCGCCGACCCCTCCGCCGTGGCACGGCTGCTCGGCTGGTAGAGGTCAGTCCGCGCGTAATTCCCGTTAAAGGAATACCCCCTACTCGATACGGTCCCAGAATCCGGAGGCAATGCCCTCTCTGTCCTTTGTATGTTGAACGAGCCACAGAAAGAGGCCATGTTGTGGGATGGGAACGACCGGCCCATCATCGTCATCCCCGCGAAAGCGGGAATCCAGAGCCGATCCGGCACGAGACAACGAATCGGTCGGCAGAGGTCAGTCCGTGAGTTGCCGGAAAGCCTCTTCGATGTCCTGTTGCAGCTTGCGGTTGTTCTGCTCGATGGCGTGAGCCACCGCCTCGGATACCGCCGCCACCTGCATCCGGTTTAAGCCGGACTTGGTCCGCAGCACTCTCTCGGTATGTTCCAGCAGTTGATCGAACGTCAGCCCAATGTCCGCCGGCTGCGACAGGTCCTCGGTTTTACCGGGGTCGGCCGGCTCGAACTCGATGTTCATGCAGGTCGGACAGGGCCTGACGATCGACCCTGCCCGAACGATCGTCATGTGACCGCAGCGGCTGCACACCAGCCGGGTGTCAACGTCAACTCTTCGACCGATACTTGTCATTAGGCGCCTCGCGCCTAGAATTTAACACCTTTGGCGTCCGTCACTTTGCCGCCGCGCCGGAAAACGCAAGGCCGTGGGCAAGCGCCCGCATGGGAAGCCACGTCAGCGGGGCTGTCTAACCGCCCTTTTCCCTCACCGCTACCCCCGCCACGCTTGAAAGCTGCTCTGCGGAGACCGCTCCCGACCGTAGGATAGTCAGATGACCGTTGCTGATGTCGATCACCGTGGAAGCCACTCCACCGACTGGCCCCCCGTCCAGAACGTAGTCCACCGACCCGCCAAGGCTGTCATGAGCTTCCATGGCCGTTACGGCGGGCGGGCGGCCGCTTCGGTTCGCGCTCGTTCCAATCAGAAACGACCCCGCCAGCTCGACCAGCCGTCTGGTCAATTCCCATCCGGGAACGCGAAGTCCCAGCGTCCCGCCGGGCCCCAGCAGCAGTTCGTCGACCGACTCTCTCGCCTTCACGACGATAGTCAACGCGCCGGGCCAAAATGCGGAAGCCAGGTCGTCCATTAAGGAATTCGGTTCCACCAGCAAGTCCGCATCCCCGGCGTCGGCCAGCAGTATCGGCAGCCCTTTGCCTTCGTCGCGTTCTTTGGTCGCAACGAGCCGTCTCACGGCCACCGGCTGGCGGGGGTCCGCTCCCAGTCCATAGAGAGTGTCGGTCGGGAAGACGACTACGCCGCCGTTGCGCACCGCGTCGGCGGCCCGTTCGATGTCGCCGCCGAAATTGTCCGGGGGAGCGTCCGACCGGCTCAAGCTCTCCCATCCAGGATGAATCTCTCTATCGCCGACGCCACGCCGTCTTCCTCCACCGTCCCGGTGACGAACTGTGCGTTGCCTATGACCTCCGGCGCGGAGTTACGCATCGCGACGCCGAGACCGGCCGCGGCGACCATGTCGATGTCGTTCAAGTCGTCCCCGATGGCCATCACGTTTTCGATTGGAATCTCCAGCTGCTCAGCCAGGTATTTGAGAGCCTTGCCCTTCGAGACGTCCGGGTTGATGGTCTCTGCAAAGATGGGATACGAGCGCGTAACGTACAAACGCTCCCCAAACCGCTCCGAGAGTTCCGCAATTATCTTCAACGTCGTCGGCTCATCCGTGACTATTACCAGCTTGAGCACGTCCCGGTCCAGCCATTCGGTCAGATCGCCCACTATGTGCGGTTCGACTTTGGCTCGGTCTAGGTAGAAACTGCCCTCCGGCGTCAGCTCGGCCATGTACACTTCGTCGCCCGCGAAGGCATTGACGTGATAGCCGTTTTCTTGGGCGTAGTGCAGCACTTCGAGCGCGATTTCCCGGTCGATTCCGGTTTCCGAGAGGACTTCCCCGCTCACTGGATCTCTAATCTGCGCTCCCTGGTAGCAGATGAGCGGAGTGACGATCCCCAGTTGATCGGCGTAGGGCTTGGCGGCGGGGTACATGCGTCCCGTCGCCAGCGTCACTTTGACGCCGAGCTTCACCGCCGCTTGTACGGCCTGGGCCGACCTTGGTGAGATTTCCGGCGACTCACCGATCAGAGTGCCGTCGAGGTCAAGCGCGAGTAGCTTGTACTCGACTGCCCGGCTTGTTTGTAGCTTCATTTACCCGCCTTCGCTGGTACGCGCTTCGCTGTGCGCACTTTCGATCGCTTCCCGGCGGCGGCCTGCTCGGCGCGTCTGGCGATGGCCTGCGGACTCTCGTCCAGTCTGCCAACCAGTGAGCGCATTATGTCCAAGTTCGCCTCGTCCGGCCCGTTACCGTCGAACCCGGGAGTCTCCAGGATTGCCGGGATTCCGCCCAGCCGAGGCTCCAGCAGCACGTTCGCGATCCCCTCGTAACCGATGTGTCCCTGTCCCAGGTTTTCGTGTCGGTCCAGATTTCGGCCGCATTCGACCTTGGAGTCGTTGATGTGCAGGGCCATGACACGCCCCAGGCCCACCGCCGATTCGATCTCCCGCAGCATCAGGTCCAGGCCCGCCTCCTCCCTCAAGTCGTAGCCGAACGCGAACGCGTGGGCGGTATCGACGCACACCCCCAGCATCCGATCGTCGTCGACCGCGTCGAATATCGCCGCGAAATCGCTGAATCTCCCGCCGATCAGGCGGCTGTTGCCCGCCGTGTTTTCCAGAAGCAGCGGCGTGCCGCTCCCCGACTCTTCACGCGCCCGTGTCAGACCCTCAACGACCGAGTCGATCACTCCTTCGAGTCCCAGTCCGTAGTTGCTGCCGAGATGCACCACCAGACCGTCCAGTCCCAGCAGATCGCATATCTTCAGCCCGTCGCTCAGCGAGCGGATCGATTTCTCGTAGATTTCCGGCTTCGTGTGCTTTGCGCCGAGATTGATCAGGTAGATAGCGTGAGAGAATATCGGGCCCAGCCCGGCCTTCTCTCTAGCATCTCTGAACGACTGGATCTCCTTGTCGGCGTAGCTCTTCGGTTTCCACTGGATCTTGTTGCTGCCGAATATCTGGGCGGTCTCACATCCAAGCTCTACAGCCCGGTCGATGCCGAAGTTGTTTGTCTTGGTCGCGCTGCAATGCGCTCCAAGCATCACCGTGTTGGCTTGTTCGTTCTCTGACAACTGTGTCTCTTGAGTTGCGGGCTAACGCTGTCCATATTGCGACGCTCCGGCAGGGTTGGCGCCCCGCGCAGATTCTATATGCGCGCAATGTGATCTTCTCGCTCGCCGTTCCGCCTCGCGCGACTGTCCGGGCTAAAATCTCCCTGGTTCCAGAGAGATCGCTGGGACGAATATCGGTGTCGCACTACGAGAGGATTTGACGGTTGTCTTCATCTGACCCTATTCGGATTGGATTTATCGGAGTTGGCGGTCGGGCGCGGTCTCATCTCCGCGCGGTATCGGCTGTCGACGGAGCGGACATCGTCGCCGTAGCCGACATAGACGGCGCCCGCGCCCGCGCAGTCGCGGAAGAGCACGGCGCGTCGGCGTACGAGAGCGCGACGGAAATGCTCGATGCCCAGACTCTCGATGCTGTGTGGATAGTGACCCCGCCGGCGTTTCACAGGGAGCCTTTTGTCGAAGCCGCCGAGCGCGGCGTTCACGTCTACGTGGAGAAACCCGTCGCGCTCAACATGACCGACGCGCTGGCGATGGAAGAGGCCGCCGACCAGGCCGGGATCCTGGCCGCCGTCAGTTATCAGATTCGCTATCTCGACACCGTGGCCGAGGTCCACCAGACGTTCGAATCGAAAGACTTCGCCCTGCTCAACGCTCACTACTACTGGGCGTCGCCCGGCCGATGGGCGCTCGACACGGCTTTGTCCGGCGGTCAGATAGTCGAGCAGGCCACTCACCTCGTCGATCTGATGCGCTATTGGGCCGGCGATGTCGCGACCGTTCACGCGGCATACACGTTGCGGGCCCACAAGGGTGATGAAGACTTCCGGACCTGGGACGCCAATACCGTAAATCTCGTTTTCGCTTCGGGCGCGGTCGGGTCCCTCGCGAGCACCTACGCTCTGTTCCCCGGCGTCCCCCAGAATGTACGGATAGACCTCATAGCCGGCGGGTTGTATGCCCGGTTCACGTACCAGGACCTCCACGTTTACACGTCAAGTGAATC
>JAPOVO010000239.1 GCA_026708165.1 Chloroflexota bacterium
GCCCTCCTACTATGAACCTATTTTCGCCGATCATCGCTTGGAAGTCAAGCCCGTATCTACGGATTGCGTTCTCACCTATGCGATTCACCGATCCTCGAAGGTACGGACCGCAGCCCGTTTCGACGTAGGGGCCGGCAGAGAGAACGCTCCGCTGCGCCAGACGGCTGAGGCGGCTACCGGCTGGAGCGTGATGGATGTTGGCTATCCGTCCGGAGTCAACACTTCCCAATCGGCGGGAGGGTCGCCGAGGTCGGGAATCTCCATCTGGACTCCGCCGCGATTCGCCGACTCGTGGGCGACCAGTCCGGGAATGCAATAGCGCGCGGCGTTCCATACGTGATTCGGAGGCAGCAGCCCCGTATCGACGCTGCGCACGAAGTCGTCGACCAGAAACTGATGCGAACCCAGGTGACCGTTGGGCATACCCTCGAACTCCGCCGGAAGGCGCTCCGTCGCGTGAACGGAGGAGAATCCGGCGGCCAGGTCCCGGCTGAACGCATCCGCCGCATCTTCGGGACCTGACCCTCGACCGTGGACCCGGAGCGTCTCGGTCAGGTCCACCACGTCGTGATTCTCCAGATTCGACCAGACCTGGCTGTTGGCCTGTTCCTCGAAACAGCTCTTCGTTCCGAACAAGCTCAACTGGACCGACGCGAGGCCATGCCAGCCTATGCGCCGGAACTCGTTAACACGGAGCGCTCCGCCGTCCGAAGTCCGCATCAGGGCCGATTGGTTGCTGAAGACGTTGTCCCAGAGGTTCGCGCCTGTTCGGAAGATCCCGTCGTCGTGATTGTCGATCTGCCCCAAACAGGAGACGTGCGTGGCATGGGCACCGGTGACGGAGAGGACCATGCTGGTCGAGTGGGTCGGATAGTACATCGGGGGAATCCCGGCGACCTGGGGCCAGTCGCTCCCGCCGGAATATTGAAAGGAGTTGTAGAAATCGACCATATCGTGCAGGTACTGCCCCTCGCCGTAGACGAACTCGCCGAAGTCGCCGGCGGCGAACCGCTTTCTGCAATACACGGTCGATGGATAGTAGTAGCTCGTTTCGCCGGTCATGTAGATGAGACGCGAGTTTTCGACCCGCTCGACAATCGCTTGGATCTCCTCGATCGACTGGGAGATGGGCACCGCGCAGTAGACGTGCTTGCCCGCGTCCAGCGCCTCGATGGTCATCGGACCGTGCAGATGGCGCTGGGAAAAGACGGCTACGGCGTCGACGTCGCTCTTGCAGAGCTCCTCGTGGGAGCCGAACGCGCGGCTGAGTCCATGCTCGGCGGCGGCGCGATCGGCGCGGTCGCGCCTGATGTCGGCGACGCAGACATCGTCGATCAGCGGGTGGGCCTTGAACAGCGCGATAAATCCGGGTGAAAACCTACCCGCCCCGCTTACTCCTATGGTGAATCCCATTAAAGCTCCCTTGCCTCGCTGGACTTGTGATGTAAGCGGCGTTCGGGAAAAGAGGCTAACTCAACGATGTTGCGCAATCCAAGGGATCGGCGGCGGCGTTCGATGCGGCTATTTGCGGGCGACGGCGATGAGTCGGCGGGCGGTGAGATCGTAGGGCGTGCCGTCGAGACTGCCGAAGACTCTTACCTCGTCGAATCCGCAGTCTTGCAGGAGAGCCGTGAGATCGGACGCGCCGTACAGCCGCATTCTGATGGTGTACGTCGAAGCGACGCCGTCGGAAATCCGGGTCCACGTGCTTTCGCTATGCCGCCAGTCGTTCAGGATTCGGCGTTCTTCGACTATGACCGTGCCGTCGGGATAGCGGGTCACGGCTTCCGGCCGAAAGCGCAGCGCTATCGGCTCGCGTCCGACCACGTCGATGATGAACCGGCCGCCGGGCTTGAGCGAGGCGTACACGTTCCGGATCACCCGTCGATGATCGTCCTCGTCTTCGAAATATCCGAATGACGAGAAGAGGTTGACCACGAGATCAAACTCCTCGGGCCGGACGAAGCTGCGCATGTCGGCCACCAGGAACTCGGCGTCTATTGCGGATTCGGCAGCACGCCGCCGCGCCTCGTCGATGTAGTCCGAGGTACGGTCGATGCCGGTCACCCGGTATCCGCGGCGGGCCAGCTCGATTGGATGGCGACCGGGCCCCCAGGCCAGTCCGAGCACACTTGCCGCGTCAGGAGGCTGGGTG
>JAPOVO010000217.1 GCA_026708165.1 Chloroflexota bacterium
GTTGCGATCACCGTCTGGTCCGATGTGTATTCGCCGTGGATGCTAAAAGGACCGTCGAAATCCCACGAATGCAGGAGGGTTAGGACGCGGTTCCATGGGGTCGCGCCCTGTCCGATGAAAACGAAGTGCTTGCCCCACGGCGCGGGCGCGGCCGGATCGCCCAATTCGATGAATCGGGCGTCCTTTGCGCCTATGGCGGCCAGGTGATCTCTGACCATCGCCAGACCCATCTCGTCGTCTTCGCCTTCTATCGCCATGTGTCCCATATCTACGTAGGCGCCGATGAGCGACGGATCGAATCCCCGAAGCAGATGCATGAGTCCGGCGCAGTTGGAGCCGAGATTCGGTCCGCTGTGGGTGTGATAGACGGTCCTGACTCCTGTTCGCTTGCTTAGCTGGGCAAACCCTTCCAACGCCGCTCGAGCCGCCGACACCAGCGACCAGTAGTCCTCGCCGACCGTATATGGAAAGTAGCCGACCTTTATCAGGCCTACGCCGGCCTCACACGCCGCCTCGAATACGCCAATCGTCTCCGGGTCCGTGGGGTCGTTCGCGTCCACGGCCAGCGAGATGAGAGGCGCGACCAGTCCCATTCCATTCCAGACCTTCACAGCGCCAGGCAAGACCTCGGGCGCGTTGGCTGGACTGACGCAATACCCGGGCCGGACCGCGAGGTCCACGCCGTCAAATCCAAGCCCTTTGACCCGTTCCCCAGTCTCTTCGATGCCGAGCTCTTGAAATATCTTGGTAAAAATCAGGGCCTGCATGGTTCCGGGGCTCCTTTCGTAGCATCGCCGCCGTGGCGTTCAGATTTTAGGCGTCGGACGGATGGAGAATATGTCGGTCGATTCACATGCCAGGTCTCGTCCCGAGGTCAAGGGCAACACCGAGGGCTAGACAGTCGCCGTTTTGTCATCGATACTCGGATTTGGTCGAGAATCGCGTTTTCGCAGATTTACCTGCAACAGAGACGTGGATCCAGTCGTGCCAGTCAGCACTACGACCAACAAACCTCACTGATTTCAAAAGGGACGCTAATGAGTGACGAATTCATGATTCGGGTTGAAGACTTGGTAAAGGTCTATCCGGGCGGGACCCGGGCTGTCGATCGAGTTAGATTCCGCGTGGGACAAGGAGAGTTTTTCGGTTTCCTGGGACCCAACGGCGCCGGCAAGACGACCACGATAAAAGTGCTTGCTACGTTGTTGAAGAAGACCTCGGGGCGGGCCGTGGTGGCTGGTTACGACGTCGACCGCGACGCTCAGTCGGTTCGGCGAAGCATCGGATTCGCGATGCAAGAAGTCGGGCTCGACGATCTGTCGAAGGGGCGAGACTTCCTAGTCCTACAAGGCGTCCTGTACGGGATGTCTCGCCGCGACGCGTCAGTCCGCGCGGGCGAGCTGCTGGAGCTAGTCGGTCTGGCTGACGTCGCCGATAGACGAGTGGGCACGTATTCGGGTGGAATGCGCCGACGGATCGATCTGGTCGGAGCGTTGATGCACAGCCCACAGTTGTTGTTCCTAGATGAGCCGACGACTGGTCTCGATCCTCAAAGCCGGCTCGCGATCTGGGAGCATCTCGAGCGGCTCAGCTCTGACGGAGTGACCGTATTCCTGACCACCCAGATTATGGAGGAAGCCGACCGCCTCTGTGACCGAATCGCAATAATCGATCGCGGCACGATCGTCGCTGAAGGCTCGCCCGCAGACCTCAAGGCGGAAGTCGGCGGAGACGTAGTGCACTTGACTCTCGCCGACGGCGGCGAAAACGGTCAACTGATTGACAAGGCGGCCTCGCTCGCGGCTGAGCAATCGTTTGTAAGGCAGGTTGAGTCCGTGGACGGGCATCTTGCCGTAAAGGTTGTCGATGGGGGCGAAGCAGCCCCTCAACTCATGCGAAATCTGCATGATGCCGGCATTTCGGTTCGAAACGTGACGGTCTCCCAACCCAGTCTGGACGACGTGTTCCTGAAGCACACGGGGCGGCAGATCCGGGCAGACGAAGCCTCCGAGGATGAGGCGGGGCAGCTTCTGAAAGCGTTCCTGGGAGTCAAACGAGGTTAACGATGGCGCTTCTAAGACAGACTTTCTTCATCTATCTACGCCACTTGAAGACGTGGACGGCTTAGCGGGACCCGCGGCCAACGGG
>JAPOVO010000467.1 GCA_026708165.1 Chloroflexota bacterium
GCCCCCGTGTGCTGCCGTCGTGGAACACCCCCGAACCTCCCCCTGGAGGGCCCCGAGTTGTCCGCGGAAGTCTTCCAGGTCTGCTCTAGGTCGTCCCCGACCTGCATGTCCTTCTTGACATAAGGCGTCAGGTCCTCGAGGGCTCCCTTGTTGGCCCATGCCCAGACGTTGACGTTGTTCATCCACCAGGAGTCCGGAGCGGCGCCTCCGGCGATGGCGGTCTGCAACTTGGTCCAGTAGTCGCCCGGAGCTTCGACTTCCACCTTGAGCTGCGGGTACTTCTGGTTCAGAAGGTCGGCGATGTTCTTCAGGGCCGGCACGGGCGTCGGATACCAGAGCTGGAATCGGAGATTCGCCGATCTCAGCTCAGGCTTCATCTCAGCAGCCGCGGTCACCTCGACGATCTTCTCGACGACCTCGGTTACAACCTTTTCGACCACAACCTGCTTTTCGACTTCGACGATCTGCGTTTCACCGCAACCGGCCAGAGCGGCCGCACCGGCTATGCCGGCGCCGCCGACCAGCGACGCTCGCAGCAGTTTTCGCCTAGTCATTCGATTGCCTGTTGGTCCAGGATTCTTCATCTGTCTGCCCCTCACTGAGTTGCCGCAACGGCATCGGATTCACGGATCTCCGCCATCACTGGCTGGAGGCCCGTGTTACATACGTGTGATTGTAGCCTGTCCCCCCGGGCCAACAGTGGGGGCCGATCATGGATGGGAATAGATCATTCAGGGCGTAGGACCATGCCGGCCCACCTTGTTTCGAGGCAGCAAAGGATGCTGTCGAAAAGAGCTAGCTGCGGTCGCGTGGTGTCAGATGCCCCACTCCTGGCGGGCCGTGTCGATTGAAACGGTAGCTCTCTCAAGGATCTCCGAGTTGTCCTTGAACGGGTTGTCGCCCATCCAACGCTCGTCGATAGGTTCGGAGGCAAGCTGATAGCGGCTGTCCATGCTGAATCGATATCGGTCGGTCTGGTTTGCAAGCGAGGCGTGCGCGGTGAACATCCCGAAGATCACGACGTCACCGGCCTGATAGGAGGTTGTCTTCCACTCGCCGCCGTACTTGTCGACGAGTTCCACGGGGTCGGTGGAGAGGTTTCCCTCGATCTGATCGCGGTAGACGTCCATGTTTCCGTAGGTGTCCCTGACTTTGTGCCAGTTCTGCGAACCGGCGCAGACGGTCAGCCCGCCGAGCTCCAGCGAGACGTCTCCAAAGGGACACCACACGGTGAATAGGTTCGTGGTGCCTTGACCCATGTACACGACGTCATAGTGCACGCTGGTGGAGCTGCCGGTTCCCACTGCTCGAATCCACTTGTAGTCGAAGGTGGTGACGGGACCGCCGAGGAAGCGCTCGAAGAACCCCATGACCTCCGGCGACTCGGAAACCCGTTTGACGGCTCCGTATCTGCCCAGCGTGGCGGCCAACTCGAGTATCCCGGGTATTCTCTCGCCGGATCCCGGTTCCGACGATATGCGCGCGTCGTCAAGAGGCGTGCCCGGTTCGAGAGCGCCCGCGTTCTGGACGACTTCAAGGAACTCGCGGCGGGCTTCCAGGACCTTTTCGCGGCTCTGCAGTCCGCGCATCAGGAGATAGCCGTCGCTATTCAGGCGCTCGCGCAGACCCTCCGGTTGATCGATAAGGTCGGTCGACTCGCGCATTTCCTGGAGATAGGGGCCGCCCATCTCCAACTCCCTGCCGCCAATTCGAACTTGCATTACTTACTCCCGTGGAACAATCGGTCGGGCATTCATTTACTGAAATCAAGAATAACTGAACCTGGGTGTTTTTGATCTTAGAACCGGAGATGTTGTCGGCGATGAGAGTTCCAGGCCAAGAATCGAGGCGATCAGGGCAGGGGCGAGATTTAACGATCTCGGCCAACCGCGAGCGCGAATAGATGGTCTGCCAGGCCGATGATGTCGTCTCGCAGAGCGATGCGTTGCGTCCACGCGGCGGGTATGGCGTCGATGCCATAGAAGGCGCCGGCAAGCTGTCCGTAGATGGCGCCGGTGGTGTCGGCGTCGTCGCCGAGATTGACGGCCATAAGCGCGCCTTGCTCGAACGAAGTCGACTTGTGGAAGGCCCACAGCGCGGCCTCGATGGACTTGACGACGTAGCCGCTGCC